>NZ_JOPF01000001.1:0-170506 GCF_002153595.1 Gluconobacter sp. DsW_056 | reverse complement strand
CATAGTTTGATCTGAACAAAGACGTTCTCAGGGCGGGGTGAAATTCCCCACCGGCGGTATTGGCGGATTTCTCCGCCTCAGCCCGCGAGCGCCTTCCGGATTTCGGTCAGGAAGGGACAAGCAGATCCGGTGAGACTCCGGAGCCGACGGTTAGAGTCCGGATGGAAGAGAACGCAGCACTTGTCCGGTCACGGGCAGGTCAGGGTGCATGCCATCCTGCCTGTTTTCCGTTCCGGCTGAGGGCGGCGTGCGCCTTGCGAGCGTCCCGACTGTAACGGGACCAGAAGACGCATCTTGGCTGAGCAGACCACCTTTTCCGACACAGTTTCGTTGACCGCGATCCGCGATGGCTTTCGTTCGGCCATCGCGCAGGCTGTCGAGATATTTGGCGCTACCGCTCCCAACCCGTCTGTGGGCTGTACGCTGCTGGATGCGGACGGCCGTATCCTGACGGTTGGCGTTCACCCCCGCGTTGGCCAGCCCCATGCCGAAGCCATGGCTTTGGCGCAGGCCCGGGCAGCGGACGTGCTGGATCAGGCGCGCGTGGCGCTGGTGACGCTGGAGCCCTGCAACCACACCGGACGTACCCCGCCCTGCAGCGAAGCCCTGCGCAACAGCCCGGTCCGCGAAGTCTGGATCGGTGCGGCCGACCCGAACCCGCAGGCCGCTGGTGGTGCGTCACGGCTTCGCGAAATGCCGGGGGCAAAGCGCGTGGTCATGCTGGCGGATCGGCCGGAGATGGCCGATCTGGCACGGGACTGTCGTGCCCTTCTGGCGCCTTTCGCAAGCCGCATTGTCCGGCACCGCCCGTGGATCAGCGTGAAGCAGGCGCTGGACGAACACGGCTCCATGGTGCCGCCGCCGGGGCAGAAAACCTTCACATCTCCGGACTCGCTCGTCCTCGCGCATCGCCTGCGCCGGGCAACGGATGCGATCATCACCGGGATTGGCACCGTTCTGGCGGACCGCCCGCGCTTCACCGTCCGACATGTTCCGGACCATGAGGACCGCAAACCCCGCCTGCTCGTCGTCTGCGACCGCCACGGCCGTCTTCCGGCAGACTGGATTGCCGAGATGACGCAGGCCGGGTTCGACGTCATTTCCAGCCCCGATCTGCTCTCGGTCCCCGCCATGCTGGCGGAGCGGGGTGTGAACTGGGCGATGGTTGAGGCTGGTCCTGCCCTGCTGGCCTCAGTGTCCGAAGCCGGGCTGTGGGATGACTGGCTCACCATTCATAAAACTGCGGACGCTGACCGCATCGACCTGAAATCGCGGGACGAGAGCCCGCTGCGACTGCTGAGGGAAAACGCATGTTCTCTGGAATCATAGAGCGTCTGGGCACAGTCCGCTCAGCATCCGTCCGCGACAAGGCCATGGACCTAACCGTGGAGACCGGCTTCCCCGATCTGGAACTCGGCGAAAGCGTGGCTGTGAACGGCGTGTGCCTGACGGTCGAAACTTTCGATTCAGCGGGCGTGGCAACGTTCCATCTCAGCGGCGAGACGCTCTCCCGCACACCACTGGATCAGCTCAAAGCCGGATCGCGCGTCAATCTGGAACGCGCCGTTGCTGCCAGCACGCGTCTTTCAGGCCATATCGTGCAGGGTCATGTGGATGGCGTGGCGACCCTCGCCAGTGTTGAAAAAGCGGGCGATTCCTATGCCCTCCGCGTGTTCGTCCCGCAGGCACTGCGCCAGTATGTCGTGGAAAAGGGCTCCATCACCTTCGACGGCATCAGCCTGACGGTGAACGATCTGCATGATGACATCACGCGCGGCAATCAGGCCGGTTTCGAAGTCGGCCTGACGATCATCCCGCACACCTGGGAACACACCAACCTCTCCACACTGTCGGTCGGGGACCGGATGGATGTGGAGGTCGATGTGCTTTCCAAATATGTCGAGAACCTGCTGCGGTTCTCCCCCAGCCTTGGAAAGGTGGCCTCATGAAGCCGTCCCTGAAAGCAGCCATCGAGGCCATCCGCGCCGGTGGCATGGTCGTCATGGTCGATGACGAAAACCGGGAGAACGAGGGCGATCTGGTCATGGCGGCACAGTTCGCCACGCCGGAAGCCATCAACTTCATGGTCCGCGAGGCGCGCGGGCTGATCTGCCTGCCGCTGGAAGCCGAACAGGCGGACCGTCTCGCCCTGCCACCCATGGTGGCGCGCAACCGCGACCCGCGCGGCACGGCCTTCACGGTTTCGATCGAAGCGGCAACAGGTGTGACGACCGGCATTTCCGCCGCCGACCGCGCCCGCACGATCGTCATCGCCGCCAATCCTGCGGCCAGGGCGGACGATCTCGTTTCGCCCGGACATATCTTCCCCCTCCGCGCCCATCCCGAAGGCGTGCTGGGCCGAAACGGTCATACGGAAGGCTCGATCGACATCGCGCGTCTGGCCGGGCTGGAGCCCGCTGGCGTGATCTGCGAAATCATGGCCGATGACGGCAGCATGATGCGCTTGCCGGAACTGCGGAAATATGCCGCCCGCCACAACATGCCCATCGTCAGTATCGCGGACCTTCAGGACTGGTGCCGCGAGCATGGACGTGGCGCCATCGCGGGCCACGATCTGATCTGCACGCCCGTTCCGGCTGCGGGCGAAATGGTGGCCGAATCTGCCCTCCCCAGCATTTTCGGCGGTCACGATCTGCGCATTCATGCCTTCCGCGCCGTCGATGGCGTGGAGCATGTCGCGCTGGTGAAGGGCGATCCGTCCAAGGGCGTGCCACTGGTGCGCCTGCATTCGGAATGTGTGACAGGCGATGCGCTCGGCTCCATGCGCTGCGACTGCGGCGCGCAGCTCCGCGAGGCGCTGGAGCGGATTTCGGCATCCGAATCCGGCGTTCTGGTTTATCTGCGTGGCCATGAAGGTCGCGGGATCGGGCTGGCCAACAAGATCCGCGCCTATGAGCTTCAGGATCATGGGATGGACACAGTGGAGGCCAACGAGGCCCTCGGCCTGCCCGCTGATGCCCGCGAATGGGATGCGGCGGCCGACCTGCTGCGGCATCTGGGTGTGAGTTCGCTCCGCCTTCTGACGAACAATCCGGACAAGGAATCCAACCTCGTCCGCTTCGGCTTTGACGTAAAATCCAGCGAGCGGCTGGAAATCGAAGCCAACCCTTTCAACCGCGCCTATCTTGCGACCAAACGCACGCGGATGGGCCATTTCCTTCAGGAACAGCCGGCATGAGCAAGCACATCCCCGTAGCCCCCGATCTGCGCCTTTCTCCCGCGCCGAAAGTGGCCATCATCTCCAGCCGCTTCAACACAAGCATCACCGGCGGCCTGAAGAACGGCGCGCTGGAATGGCTTGAAGAACGCGGCATTACGGACGTGGACGTCTATGATGCCCCGGGCGCTTTTGAACTGCCCCTTCTCGCACAGCGTCTGGCGAAATCCGGCCAATACGAGGGCGTGATCTGCCTCGGCTGCGTCATCAAGGGCGACACCGCGCATTTCGAGTTCATCTCGCTGGGCGCCACCATCGGCATCATGCAGGCCCAGCTTGCCACCGAAGTGCCGATCGCGTTTGGCATCCTCACGACCTACACCGAACAGCAGGCTGTGGACCGCTCCCGCGAAGACGCCGAGAACAAGGGCCGCGAAGCCGCCGCAGCCTGCGTCGAAAGCCTCGCATTCCTGCGAAACGTCCCTGCCCACTCCTGATCCTCGCGGAAAAGAGCCATATGTCAGAAACGCCGGTATACAAGCTCCGGCTTTTCTGACGCTTCCGCCACGGCTTTTTCCACACGGTCGTGAAAAGGCGAGAGACTACAAACGGGGTCAGTGTTGGCGGCATTACCCGTCAGCGCCAGAGCCTGACAGCGGCAGCCGCCCCAGTCCTGCTCCTTGCGCGCGCAGGACCGGCAGGGTTCCGGCATCCAGTCCGTCCCACGAAACATGTTGAACAGGGGCGAACAGTTCCAGATATCCGACAGGGTCCTGTCCTGAACATTCGGGAAAGCAACATCCGGAATGATTTCCGCCGCATGGCACGGCAGCACACGCCCTGAAGGCGTGACATTCACGAAACGCTGCCCCCAGCCTCCCATACAGGGTTTTGGCCGGTCCGCGTGATAATCCGGCGTGACATAGTCAATGGAGAGGCCTCCCTTCGCGCGTTCTGTCTCAACGGCGCGCGTCGCGTCCTGGAGTTGTTCGCGACTGGGCAAAAGCGCGTCGCGGTTCTTCAGTCCCCAGCCATAATACTGGGTATGCGCGATCTCCACCCGTCCGGCCCCGAGTTCCCGTGCCAACGCAAACATCTCGGGAATGCGGGCGACATTTTCCCTGTGCACCACAAAGTTGAGCGTCATCGGAATGCCGGACGCCCGGATGAGCCGGGCCGCCGCGATCTTGCGGGCCTGCGCCCCCTTGAGGCCGCCAATCCGCTCGGCGCCCGCTTCCGTCACGTCCTGAAAGGATAGCTGGATATGATCCAGCCCGGCCTTGTCCAGCGCTTCCAGCTTCGCTTCATCCAGCAGAACCCCGGAGGTGATCAGGTTGGAATACAGGTTGAGTTTGCGTGCAAGGGCTACCAGCTCGACGAGATCGGGTCGGGCCATCGGCTCGCCACCGGAAAAATGAACCTGCAACACACCAAGTTCGGCAGCCTGCTCCAGCACGGAGCGCCAGCCGGCGGTATCGAGTTCTGCGGCTTTTCGTTCAAGTTCAAGCGGATTGGAGCAATAGGGGCAGGAAAGCGGGCAACGATGCGTCAGTTCAGCCAGAAGGCTCATCGGCGGCGAAGGCAATGTCATGTGTGCAGGACGTTCTTTTCTGTCAGTTCAGAAAGAAGCGCGAGGACATCCTTCGCAATGACCTCACGCGGGGCGGAAAACTCGTTTGCAAGCTGCTGGATGATGTCGCCGACACTGCGCTCCCCATCCAGAAGCCGCAGAATATGCGGCGCGGAGCCCTCAATCACAAACGCTTTCTCAGGCGCCTGCACGATCCACAGGTCTCTCACGCGATCGTGCTGGAGCCGATGGCCGCGCGCGAAGGAGAGGACCGTCTCCTCCGCGACACAGGACTGGTCCCTCATGGAACGAAAGCGCCCGGCGGAATGTGGCCGTCCACATAGGCATAATCGAGCGCATCCAGCATGGTCCACAGCACGGAGCATTTGAACTCCAGAGCCTCCAGAACCTCTTTCTGCTGTTCGGGCGTGCGGGCATTTTCGCGGACATAGGCCAACGCGAAATCGGAATCCCGGGGAGCCTGCGTCAAACGGGGCGTGAAATAGGCCAGCGTCTTTTCTGACACGAAATCATAATGCCGCAGCATCCCCGAGACGCGCTCGCTGATGATCGTGGGCGAAAACAGCTCCGTCAGCGACGACGCGATGGCGGCCAGAATGGAGCGGTCCCGCACAAAATTCACATAGGCATCAACCGAAAAGCGCGTCGCCGGGAGCAGACCGTCAAGGCTTTCCACATAGTCGCGATCCAGCCCAAGACCATCCGTCAGCATCAGCCAGCGCGCGACACCGCCCGTTCCGGGCTCCGTGCCGTCATGATCCTCGATCCGGCGGCGCCATTCCCGGCGCAGTTCGGCCGTGGGCAGACGTGCGAGAAGGGTTGCGTCCTTGGCCGGGATGCGGGCCTGATAATAATAGCGGTTCAGCGCCCAGGCCTGAACCTGCGCGCGGTCGAGCTTGCCGTCATGCAGTTTGCGGTGAAACGGATGCCGGTTGTGATACCGCTCGGCACCGATCTGGCGAAGCCTCTCTTCAAGCTGGTCAGGGGTGAGGAGCGTCATGGTGTGTCCAGTCTGAAAGTCATGCCGTCTTCCGCAACCGTCCAGCCGGCGCGTTCGACGCTTTTGCGTTCGGGGCTGTCTTCGAACAGAATCGGGTTGGAGTTGTTGATATGAATCAAGACCTTGCGAGGTTTTTCGCACATCGTGAAACATTCAACGGGGCCGCCGGCGTCATTCACCGAAACATGCCCCATCCGCTGGCCGCTCTTGGGACTCAGCCCGGCGCGGATCATTTCGTCGTCCCGCCACAGCGTCCCGTCGAAGAAAACGAGATCGGCCGCAGCCACCCGCTCCACGATCTCCGGCGTGATATGCGCACAGCCGGGAATGAAGAGCAGCGTTTTCAGACCGTCCGTGATGGACAGACCCAGCGTTTCGTCGGGTTTTGAGCCCGCGGCCTCTGCGTAAAGCGGAGCCTTGCCCGGAACAGCAAAGGCCGTGAGCAGCAGACCCGAGGGAATCCCGTCCTTGTTCATCAGGGACATGGGTTCGTTGAGAAGCAGCGGGATTCGCGGCACGATCTCAGGGTCGAGCGCGCCGAACATCGGATTGTCCGCCAGTTGCCGAAGGGTCGAGTCGCTCCCCATCAACCTGAAGGGTTCGCGTTCGCGCAGCGTCAGAAGCCCCGTGATGGCGTCGATTTCGCCGCAGGTCAGGACGACGCCCTGAATG
Source organism: Gluconobacter sp. DsW_056 (assembly GCF_002153595.1). Classification (NCBI taxonomy): domain Bacteria; kingdom Pseudomonadati; phylum Pseudomonadota; class Alphaproteobacteria; order Acetobacterales; family Acetobacteraceae; genus Gluconobacter; species Gluconobacter sp. DsW_056. The sequence continues at coordinate 164,065 of NZ_JOPF01000001.1, read as the reverse complement.
GGCGTTCCGCGCAGGCTGCCCTGATGATGCAAGGCCGGGGTCTCGATGATCTGCTGGCGCAGATCGGGCGCGGCGTTGAGAATGAACCAGCGTTTTCCGTCGGCGCTGACGGCGATGGAGGCCTGGGTCCGGGCTTTCGCGCCCTGTCGCGTGCGGGCGGCCACACAGCCGGGCGCTGCGGAATTCCACTGCGGAAAACCGCCCCCTGCCGCCGCGCCAAGCACGATGACATCAATCATTTTTTCACAAACCGTCTGAATCGGGTGCCCTGCGGCCCCCATGAATGAAAACGGCCGCTCCGAAAGGGAGCGGCCGTGCCATATTCCTCAAGGACGGGGCCTCGGGGAAGAGGCTTATTTCTTCTCGCCGCAGACATACGAGTTGATTTCTGCGCCCAGCGGGATTTCGGTAACTGTCGGTGTGTTCCAGGCCATGATTGGTCTCCTTGAGTCTGCGATAAACCGGTGAATGCGGCTGAAGACGCATTCACGGGCGCTCCTCATGATTTAGTGACCTGATGCCACTGGAGTTCAAGGGTTTTTTTGGGCAGAACACGCAACTGTGTCCTTTCACGGATCGTCAGGGTCAACTGGTGGTCCGTGTGCCCCGTCTTTCGCTTCAGGCAGAAACCATGTCCGGCCGTCCCATCGCGTCCTCCGCCGACCCTGCCTGTAGCGACACTGCGTCCATGTCAGGAAAAAACCCTGAAAAACCGGAAAAAAAACCCGACGAGAAACTGCTGCCGGACGACGATTTTCCGGACCCCACGCTCGACCGCAACCTGCTGCGCGAACATCTGAATATCCGGGACATGTGCGTCCTGATCCTGACGATTCTTGCCGTGTTCTATTCGCTGTATTTCACGGCGCCCATCCTGCTTCCCTTCGTCTTCGCGCTCGTGCTGAACCTGCTCATGATCGCGCCCATGCGATTCCTGACCCAGCGTCTGCGCCTGCCCCGGCATCTGGCGGGGCTGCTGCTGATTGTCATGATGTTCGGAATCGTGGGCGGAATCGCCACGACGATTTCCGTTCCGGCCGCCGGCTGGATCACCCGTGCCCCACAGACGCTCCCCGCATTACAGAGCAAGCTGGCCGTTCTCAGCGGGCCGATCGACATGATCCAGCACGATTACATGCGCCTGTCGGCCATGTTCAGCGGCCATTCGGGCAACACGCATACAGCGCATGGCGTCACCGGACCGATCAGCGGAGAGACGGCACTCTCGCGGCTCGGCTCCTCCGTTCTGGCCGGAACGCGGGAGCTTGCAGGCGGCTTCTTCTCGATGCTGCTGATGCTGTTCTTCCTCATGACGGAAGGCGACACGCTCCTGCGCCGCTGCGTCGAGATCATGCCGACCTACGCCAAGAAGCGCCGCCTCGTGGAAATGGCGACGCAGATCGAGCAGAATGTCTCGCTCTATCTCGTCACGATCACGATGATGAATCTGGGTGTCGGGCTGGTGAACATGATCCAGTGCTGGGCGACCGGCATGCCCAACCCGCTCCTGTGGGGCGTGCTGGCCTTCCTGCTGAACTACATCCCCATCATCGGGCCGCTCACGGGTGTGGTCGTCTATTTCGTGGTCGGGCTGTTCAGTTTTCCGTCCCTGCTTTACGCGCTCCTGCCGCCGTCGATCTATCTGCTGATCCATGTGCTGGAAGGCGAGACCATCACGCCTATGCTGCTGGCCCGGCGCTTCACGCTCAATCCCGTATTCGTCATGGGATCACTGCTGTTCTGGGACTGGATGTGGGGCATTTCGGGCGCCTTCCTGTCCGTGCCAATGCTTGCGGTTTTCAAGATCGTCTGTGACCATATCGAAGTTCTGGCGCCGCTCGGCCATGTGCTGGGCGGCCCGACGAGGCGGACGATCAGTAGTGCCATTGTTGCGCAGCTTCAGTCCGAGCCGTGAGGATCGGGGCTTTGCCCCGCGCCCCACAAAGGGGCTCGCCCCTTTGATCCCGATTCCAAATAAAGCGGTTTCCAAAGGCCCCCGGCCTTTGGCGGGTTTCAGGGCAGAGCCCTGAATATCTGGCCAGCCCCGCCCCTTTCACGCTAGACGCTTCGGCAGAACATTCCTGTCCGGCCCATTCTTCCTAAGGAGACCCCATGACCCAACTGCCCCGCCGTGGCGTCTGTCTGGTGATCTCGGCCCCGTCTGGTGCGGGCAAGTCCACCATTGCCAACGCCCTGCGCGCTTCGGAACCCACACTGCGCCACTCCGTCTCGGTCACGACGCGCGGGCCGCGTCCGGGAGAAGTCGAAGGTGTGCATTACCATTTCCGGGATATCGCAGAATTTCGCCGCATGGCTGCGGAGGGCGAGCTTCTGGAATGGGCGGAAGTGTTCGGCCGGGGCTATGGCACGCCGCGCGCCCCGGTTGAGGAAGCCCTGGATGCCGGACATGATATGGTGTTCGATATCGACTGGCAGGGACACCGCCTTCTGCGCGCGGCCCTGCCGGACGATGTGGTGAGCCTGTTCGTTCTGCCGCCGTCTCTGGAAGAACTGGAACGCCGCCTGAACAAACGCGCGTCGGACCATCCCGAAGAAATCGCCAAGCGCATGCAGGCGGCGCTGAACGAGATTTCCCACTGGTCAGAATTCGATCACACGATCATCAATTCGGACCTCGATACCGCAATCTCGCAGGCCCGCTCCGTGCTGACAGCCGCGCGGCTGGCTACGCGACGTCAGCGCAACCTGCCGGACATGGTGGCCAGCTTCAGCCGCTGACCTCACCGGTCGCAGCCGGGGTCCCTGCCTCCGGCTGAACGGTCTGCATCGCGGCAGCAAAGGCTGTTGCGGAGGTCATGGCATCCGCCATAGTTGTCGGCATCAGAATAGTGGTGCCGCGGTTCTTGTTCATCTCAAAAATACGGTTGATCTGAAGAATCTGGAGCGCGATCGGCGAGGCCTCGTAAGTCTTTGCCGCCTGCGCCAATTCGTGCGCCACTTCCCGCTCCGCCGAAGCCAGCGTGACGCGGGCCGCACGCTCGCGCTCGGCCTGAGCCTGACGGCTCATGGCGTCCTGAAGACTGTCAGGCAGTTGTACGTCGCGGATCTCGACAGCCTGAACCGTAACGCCCCATTCGCGCGTCTTGCTTTCGATGAGATCACGTAGTTCCCCGTCGATGCGGCGGCGGTCTTCCAGCAGGGTCGCCAGATCCGAACTGCCGACAACCTCGCGCAGCGTCGTGAGCGCAACCATCGAGACCGAACCCTCGTAGTTGTCCAGCTCCGTGATGGCCCGCAGCGGATCATGCACCATCCAGAACACGACCGCGTCCACATCCACCGGCGTCGTATCGCGCGTCAGGGTCTGACGCGTATGCACGGGCACCGTGCGGATGCGCTGGTCCACAACGGCGTCAATCTGATCGAGAAAAGGCACGATCAGGAACAGGCCCGGACCTCGCAGTCCCTGAATCTTTCCAGCCCGCAAAACCAGGACACGCTGCCAGGAATTGCACATCTTGAGCGACATATGCACGAGCAGGGCCATCACGACACCGCCGATGACCCAGCCGGGCTGCCGCGTCAAGACCGTCAACCCGGCCGAGAGCAGAATGACTGCCCCTGCGATCGAGGCGGATATCGTATTGAGCGGCAACTGACGCTTCATGGACGGCACCAGCGACATGGAAGGAAGGACGGGGAAATCCGGCATGGACATCAGCCTTTGGCAGAGCCGCTCTCGGGCTCGGAGGGGGTGGGAGGCAGACCGAGAAGATCGCGCATGGCGATGACGACCGCTTCGGGATCAAGACCCGCGGCCTGACTGCGGGCGATGGTGGAGGCCGCGAGCGCCCGGGCTTCCGCGGCTTTAAGCGCGCCGTCCGGGTGTGGCGGCGTGTCGCTGACGAAACTCCCCCGGGCCCGCAGTGTCCGGATCGCGCCCAGCCGCTCAAGCTCCGCATAGGCCCGCTGGACGGTGTTGAGATCCACCCTCAGGTGAACGGCGAGCGCGCGCATGGTCGGCAGTCGGTCGTCGGGCTTCAGCAGCCCCGAACCGATAGCGGCCAGCACGCGCTCGCGGATCTGAACACGCAGCGGCAGGGCGCTGGCATCCGAAAGCGGGGTGGGGAAGAGTAATGTTTCTATGTCAGCAGACATGCATACAAGAGTGATCTGCTTTCAAAACGTCCGTCAAGAAGATTCCGTGTCAAAGCCCTCTCAGAGCTGTTTGAAACCGCGCAAGGCTTGGGAAGACTCCGGCTTCGTGATATGCGCTGCCCTTCCCAGTGACTGCGGACAGCCAAGGACCAGACGTCGCATGACAGCGCTCCAGACCGACCCCCCGATCATGACCCGGAACGGAACGGACACGACCGCGCATCATCATACGCCGCTGATCCTCGCCCTTCCGAAAGGCCGCATCCTCAAGGCGCTGGCTCCGGTCCTGACGCGCACGGGCATTGAGCCCGACCCGGACTGCCTGACCGAAAGCAGCCGCCGCCTGCGCTTTGGCACGTCAGATCCGAATCTGGATGTCGTGCGGGTCCGTTCCTTCGATGTCGCGACCTTTGTGGCCTATGGCGGCGCCGATATCGGCGTGTGCGGCGCGGATGTGCTGATGGAATTCGACTATCCGGACATCTACGCCCCGCTCGATCTGGGCATCGGGGGCTGCCGCATCGCAGTCGCGCGCCCCAAAACCATGACCGAAGATCCTGCAACCGGTCAGTCCCGTCTGCGTGTCGCCACGAAATACCCGACCATCGCCCGCCGCCATTTCGCCTCCCGTGCCATCAATGCCGAGATCGTGCATCTGAACGGTGCGATGGAACTCGCGCCGACACTGGATCTGGCGAGCGTGATCGTCGATCTGGTTGATACCGGATCCACGCTGCGCGCCAATGGCCTGATGGAAACCGAGACCATCGCGCATGTCACGAGCCGCCTGATCGTCAACCGCGTCGCGCTCAAGACCCGGCCTGAAGAAATCAGCGCCCTGATCGAACGCTTCCGCACAGCCCTCGCCACGGAAGGTGCGGTCTGATGAAACGCCTCGATACATCCGCAGCCGGTTTTTCCGCAGACTTCGCCACGCTGCTCGCCGCCCGTGGAAGCGACGAACGCAGCGTGGCCGAACCGGTCCGTGCGATCCTCGCAGACGTCCGCAGCCGGGGCGACGACGCCCTGTGCGACTACACCGCCCGGTTCGATCGTCTGACCCTGCCCGCTGACAGGCTGCGCATCAGCGCCGAAGAAATCGCCTCCGAAGCCGCGCGCGTCCCGGCGGACCTGATGGATGCCCTGCGCACCGCCGGCCGCCGGATCGAGACATTTCATGCGGCCCAGATGCCCCAGGATCTGGACTTCACGGACGAAGACGGCATCCGCCTCGGCATGCGCTGGACCCCGCTGGATGCGGTCGGCCTTTATGTTCCGGGTGGCAAGGCAGCCTATCCGTCCTCCGTGCTGATGAACGCCCTGCCCGCCCGTGTGGCCGGCGTGAAACGGCTGGCCATGTGTGTCCCGGCCCCGGACGGCGTGCTGAACCCCGTGGTTCTCGCAGCCGCGCAGCTTTGCGGCGTGACGGAAATCTACCGCATCGGTGGCGCGCAGGCCGTGGGCGCCATGGCATTCGGTACGGGCCTCATCGCCCCGGTGGACCGCATCGTCGGGCCGGGCAATGCGTATGTCGCAGAAGCCAAGCGGCAGGTCTTCGGACATGTCGGCATCGACAGCATCGCCGGGCCGTCCGAAGTTGTGGTCGTCGCCGACGGGCAGAACGATCCGCGTCTTGTGGCCCTCGATCTGCTTGCCCAGGCCGAGCATGACGAGCAGGCCCAGGCCATCCTCATCACGATCGATGCCACCTTTGCCGAACGCGCCGCCGAAGCCGTCCACACAGAGCTGGAAACGCTCCCGCGCACGGCCATCGCGTCCAAAAGCTGGGAAGACCACGGCGCGATCATCGTGGTCCGCTCGCTTGAGGAAGCCGCCGAGATCGTCAACGCACTGGCGCCCGAACATCTGGAAGTCATGCTCGACGCCCCACGCGACTTCTCGGCGATGGTCCGCCATGCAGGTGCGATCTTCATGGGCCGCAACTGCCCCGAAGCCGTGGGCGATTATGTCGGCGGTCCGAACCACGTTCTGCCGACCAGCCGCACAGCGCGGTTCGCCTCTGGCCTGTCAGTGTTCGACTTCATCAAGCGCACCACCACCATCGAAACCGATGCAGCCGGTCTGCGCCGGATCGGGCCGGCCGGTGTGGCGCTGGCGACCGCCGAGGGGCTGGACGCCCACGCCCTCAGCCTGTCGGCCCGGCTGGAGAAGAACTGATGGCCCGCCTGTCGATCGGTGACCGTGTTTCGGACCTCAAGGGCACGCATGACGGCAGGCTGGTCGATATCGACGGCACCACCGGCTATGTAGAGCAGGCCAATGGCGTGGAGGTCGAGTTCCCGCTGAGCCAGCTCAAACCCTATGAGGCTCCGAAAATAGCCGAAGAGCGCACGCTTTCCGGCCCCTTGCGGGACCGTCTTCTGAACCCGGCGCAGAAAGCGCTTCTGGCTTCCATCCCGGCAACGCTGCTGGCCGCGATTGCAAAAAGCTATGACGCGGGCAGTGACGGTCCGGGGTCACGCACGCCGTTTGCCGCCCTCCCGGAGTCCAAACGGCTCGAGGCCATCCGGATTTATCTGCCGTCCCTGCCGCAGAGGCTTCTGGCGTCGCATATGAATCTGGTCGTCGCTATGCGCGATATTTCCAAACTGTCCTGACAGACTGGTCCTGCACGCCTTTGCGCCGCGTTGACGGCGGGAAGCATCATTCGTACAAGCCCGCCTTCTGAACCCGCGAAGCCCGATCAGGCGCAGCTTTACTCAGCGCCGGAGGCGCCGCTTCATCATGTCCCCGACTTCCGCTACGACTTCTGACGTGACCTTTGCCGATCTCGCCCTCGCGCCCGCGATCCTGCGCGCTCTGGACGACGCAGGCTACGTCAAGCCGACGCCCATTCAGGCCCAGTCCATCCCGCTGCTGCTGGAAGGCCGCGATCTGCTCGGTCTGGCCCAGACCGGCACGGGCAAGACGGCCTCTTTCGCGCTCCCCCTGCTGCACCGGCTTGCCGAAACGCCCCGCCCTGCCCCCAAGGGCGGCGCACGCGTTCTGGTCCTCGCTCCCACGCGCGAGCTGGTTTCCCAGATTGCGGACGGGTTTGAGAATTTCAGCCGCCACCAGCCGGTACGCGTCACCACCATTTTCGGCGGTGTGAGCCAGTTTCATCAGGTCAAGGCGCTCGAAGAAGGCGTAGACATCATCGTCGCCGCACCAGGCCGTCTGCTGGACCTGATCGAACAGGGCCTCTGCGACCTCTCTCAGCTTGAGACGCTGGTTCTGGATGAAGCCGACCAGATGCTGGACATGGGCTTTGCCAAGCCGATCGAGCGCATCGTCGCAACGCTCCCCACAGACCGGCACACGGTGCTGTTTTCCGCAACGATGCCGAAATCCATCGCAGCCCTCGTCGAGAGCCTCCTGCGTGACCCGGCAAAGGTCGAAATCGCCCCGCCCTCCACCACTGTGGACCGGATCGCGCAGTCGGTGATGTTCCTGGATGCATCCAACAAGAAGGCGGCCCTTCTGTCCCAGCTCCAGACGCCGGGCATCGGTCAGGCCGTTGTCTTCACATTGCAGAAGAACATCGCCAACGAAGTCTGCACCTTCCTGACCGAGTCCGGCATCACAGCCGAGGCCCTGCACGGCAACCGGTCTCAGGGTCAGCGCGAGCGGGCACTGAATGCGTTCCGCGACGGCGACGTTCAGGTTCTGGTAGCGACCGATATCGCAGCGCGCGGCATTGACGTCGATACGGTCACGCATGTCATCAACCATGATCTGCCGAGCCTGCCGGAGAGCTATGTGCACCGGATCGGCCGCACGGGCCGTGCGGGCCGCAGCGGGTTTGCCATTACGCTGTGCGATGCCGAACAGCGCGCCTGGCTGCACGCCGTGGAGCGTGAGATCGGCCGGACGCTGGACGTTCATGACAGCCATGAATGGCACTGCGAAAAGGCCCGGAACTCGACCATGCGCCCACCCGTCCTCGGCGGCGGTCCGGTCAAGCAGGTCAAGCCGCAGAAGACGCGCGAGCGCCGCGTCTGGACCGAAGAAGAAAAGATGGCGGCCCGGGCTGCAGCCCAGGCCGCCGGAAAAGCGTCCTGAAAACCACGCCCAACCGTCATAAAAACCGCAAGAATCCCGGGACAGGGGCCGGTCGCGCTTGACCTTTCGGCTGACAGTCCGCACATAGCGGGCTGGATTTTCTGGCTCCGCACCGGAGCCACTGCCGCGCGCAGATCATTACCCTGTCCCTGAAGCAAGGATTCACATGTCAAAAGAAGACCTGATCGAGTTTACCGGCACCGTCATGGAACTGCTCCCCAACGCCATGTTCCGCGTCACGCTCGACAACGAGCACACCATCCTCGCCCATACGAGCGGCAAGATGCGCAAGAACCGTATCCGCGTTCTGGCCGGTGACCGCGTCAACGTCGAAATGACGCCCTACGACCTCTCCAAGGGCCGGATCACGTTCCGCTTCAAGTAAGACAGTCCGCCGCATGACCGCCTCCCCGTCTTCCGCAGAAGGGTCATCCGGCCTTTTGGACCGTCCGAAGCTCGTTCTGGCCTCCGCCTCCCCGCGCCGCCTGAGCCTGCTGGAACAGATCGGCATCGTGCCCGACGCCGTCGTGAGCGCCGATATCGACGAAGAACCGCGCCCCGGCGAACTGCCGCGTCCGCTTGCGCAGCGCCTCGCCCGCCAAAAAGCGGAGCATGTGGCCGCGCAGCGCACGGATGCCGCACTGGTTCTCGGCGCGGATACCGTGGTGTCGGTCGGCCGACGCGTCCTGCCGAAAGCCAAGGACGAAAAGACAGCCCGCGCGTGTCTGAAGCTGCTCTCCGGCCGCCGCCACAAGGTGCTGACGGCCGTGGTCCTGCGCCCGAGCGCAGGATGGCCCGAGGGTACGGCTTGTGAGCGGCTGGTGGAAACCTCCGTCATTTTCCATCGCCTGACGGACGCGCAGATCGACGCCCTGATCGCGCAGGGCGACTGGCAGGGCAAGGCGGGCGGTTATGCCATTCAAGGCGCTGCTGCCGCCCATATCCGCCAGATCGGCGGCAGCTACTCCGCCGTCGTGGGTCTACCCCTGTTCGAAACCGCGCAACTCCTGCGGGGACAACCGGTCGGTAAACCTTCAGGTGGCTGGATCGCATGACCGAAATCCGCGCAGCCTGTTCTCCGGGCGAAGTGCGGATTGCCGTCACGGATCATGATACGCTGCTGGACGTCGCCATCTGGCGCCCCGGCTGCCCGGATGGTCTGGAAGACTGGCACGTCGTCCGCGTCCAGAAAGCCGCCCCGGCTCTGGGTGGTGCATTCGTTCTGCTCGAAGATGGCCAGAGCGGTTTTCTCTCGACCCGCGAAGCCCTGATCGAAGGCGCCCTGACCGCCGCCCGAGTCAGTCGCTCCGCACAGAACGGCAAGGGTCTGCGCCTGCGCCGGGCCGACATGCCTGCGGACGCGCCCTCCGCCCCCAAACTGCTCGAACGCGGCCCCACCCCGCTGGACGATCTGGCGGACCGCTATCCGGATGCGCCGGTCTTCGTGGACGATCCGGGCATTGCCGCAAAACTGCCTGTCCGGCTACGTCCACGCCTTCAGCGGTGCCAGCAGGCGTTCGATGCCGCGCTTGAGGCGGATTTTGACAGTCTCAGCAGCCCTGAAGCCAATCTGGGCCTGCTGACCGCCAGCTTTTTCCCGACCCCTGCCCTGGTTGCCATCGACCTCGACAGCACTGGCGCTCCGGACTTCAAGGGCAATGTCGCATCATTTCCGGCCCTTGCCCGGCAGATCCGCCTGCGAAACCTCTCGGGCACGATCCTCATCGACCCGGCAGGCGTCAAAACACGCAAACGCGCAGCTCTGGCACCGTTCCTGCGCGAAAGCCTGTCCGGAGACCCTCTCAAGCCAGACGTCCTCGGCGCAACGCCATCGGGTCTGCTGGAACTGACACGCCCGCGCCGCCGCCCGCCACTGTATGAACTCCTGTCCTCCCCACAGGGGCAGGGTCTGTCCATCCTGCGGACCATCCTGCGTGAAAACCGCCCCGGCCAGACGCTGACGGCCTCGATCAGCCTCATCAAGGCTCTGGAAAGTGACCCTGAGGCTCTTGCGGATTTTACGTCCCGGCGCGCCCGTGCGCTGGATCTCGTTCTTGATCCCAACGCCACTCCTGCAAGCTGGAGCCTGTCATGAGCGAGTCCACCTGTCCGATCTGCCACCGCCCCACAGATCCCCAGTTTCGCCCCTTCTGTTCCCGTCACTGCGCGGATGTCGATCTGGGCCGCTGGTTCAGCGGGACATACCGCGTTCCGTCCTTTCGTCAGGACAATGACGAAGAACAGGATGAATATCGCGACGGAGAGGGTTGATCCCACCGCAATCATAGGCTAAATCCCATCTCCGCAACGGGGTTCGTCCTGAAGCTCGGTGCCCAAGTAGCTCAGTTGGTAGAGCATGCGACTGAAAATCGCAGTGTCGGTGGTTCGATTCCGCCCTTGGGCACCATTTATTCCCAAAGAAAAAGCGTGAACCGAACACTCACAGCCTGAGTGAACTGCCTCTCGTCGATCTGGAACGCGATGCGTCAGCGCGAACGATGAATGCTTCAGAACCACCGAAAATGAATTCGGTCCTGGTCCGTCGCCTGGCGACAGATTCACTTCCGCCATATCCTCCGCCTCATAAGCGTCAGACGACCATATAAGGCAGCAGCATGTGCTGTTTTTCCAAAAATAAAACCATAATACTGCCTGGATCTCTTCAGTAAATTTTTACCAATCCACTTTTCCAAGAAATCGGTCCGCGATAAACTTTACCAGACAGTCCTCTGTATCTTTTCAAAGGCTTTTTTTCTCTATTAAAATGCAGGAACCAAATTTAGAGAGGTTTTTATGGCAAAAGTCCGCTGCATTACGATGCAAAAAAATGAAACCAAACTTTTAGAGCCATGGATAAAATACTACGGTTATTTTTTCGGATTTGAAAACCTCTATATCCTAGATAATGGATCAAATGAAAACGTAGTTTTTGAAGTATTGGAAAAATACAAAAAAGCGGGTGTCAACGTATATTACGAATACAACAAAAAAGAAGATTTTGATAAAAAAGGCGATATAATATCTGATATTATACGTGGATGGGATTCAAATAATGAACCATATGACTACGTTATCCCCATAGACTGCGATGAATTTGTTGTTTTATGTGAAGAAAAAATAGAGGTAAGCAGGGAAAAGCTAAATTCATATCTTGATTCATTAAAAGGAATACAGGACGCATTTATCATAAAGAAACTATTTTTAAATATTCCTGATGACGCTGAATTTTTTACGCCAGCTGTAGTCCCAAAAAGTATGTTTGCGAGAGATACCTTAGGCCATTTGGATCACGGGTTTCATCACCCCAAATCATCCAAAAGCGACGAAACCCATGTCACAAACTTGGGCTATATGCACCTCCATAACAAACAATTTTCAGAAGTTCTACAAGCCGCAAAAGAAAAACTCGTATATTATATTAATACAGAAGATAAAAATACCCTCAAAGAATATACTGGACCAGGATTACATCTAGTTGAGTATTTTTTTATGACAGAAATTGAATATAAGAATAAATTTATCAATAAAGCCAGCATATTTATTCCAGAATTTTCATTTTTGTTAGAGGCATTAGGGGTTGATTTATATTCTGTTTTTGGAAATCACCAAAAATATAAAAAAACCTCGCTACAAACACACAAGGGAATGCTTATCAGATATCCAGATACAAATAAAATTTCCTATGATTTTATAGATTTTAATGAGAAAGAATATATACTCAACCACGAAGACTTGCAAAATGCTCCCATAGAACCTTTAATTCACTTCAGCGAATATGGATACAAAGAATCCAGAAAGGTAAATAAAATATTTTCATGCTCTATAAAAGAATTTAATGAAATATATAAGGAAAACTCACCTCTTAAACCCGGATCAATTAATAAAAACAAATATGAAGCACTATGTTTTTCAAAAATTCACAATAATGATTAGATTCAGGATGAAATCCTTGAGGCTTTAGAAAGGCAGATGACCAATAAGAAGGCAGTCGGTCATCTGCCGTGGCTTTCTTGGAAAAAGAGGGCCAAACGCCCTCTCTGTTCATTCAAATCAGCCACTCCAGGCACTATCTTCAATTTGGCAGGCGGGATTTCAGAAAACGTATGACAACGCGGAATGGGCGGGTAATACGCCAAGAGGTTGAACGGCGGACTGCATCCAGCCACATCCGGGCATCATCGCGCTCCGACACAAGAAGACGTAGCTGGTCTGCGACATTGTTAGGCACGATTTCAGAATGAGCTTTGGGAATATCGAGCTTATGCGACGTGTCGAAGAGTCGGCTCCGCAAATGGATTAGCTCTTCACGCCCCCCATGGGACATCGCAAGGCGCATTGCGTAATCTTCACAGCGTTCCTGGAGTCGAACTATCGACGTATGAAGTCTTTCCACTTCGTTTTTCAGGAAAGAGGCCTCGTGCTCGGCACGGGATCGAGCTTGCAGCGCCAGTTCGAGAGCATCTGCCTTCAGGGAAGCCGATAACTCGGATGTCTTGTTTTCCTGTTCGGGGCGTGGAGCATTTTTAGTCTGCGTGTGGTTTCTGGTAGACATAAGAATTTCTTTTCTTCTTGAGAACTCAGGCCTTTTTTGTCAGCTCGGTAAAACGTTGCATCTGGCGCGCGAGGATAGTCTGGGTGTTATAATTCGTTTGGATGAACTGCTGGGCTGCAGTGGCTTTCTGTTGTGCTTCTTCGGGATTGTTTATCACGTGTCGCATCAGCCATGCCGCATGTCCAATATCCGGGTCCGCCCATTTCTGCCCCTCACCAAAGGGATATTCGCCTTTTTTGACAGGAACAAGGCGATAACCGACAGGATACCCCGTGGCCGGGGAAAGCAGATCAGTCGTAGCGGCGTAGTCTGTTGCAATGACCGGAAGCCCAAGGGCCATAGCTTCTGCAACGACCAATCCCAATCCTTCACATCGGTGAAGAGACACGACACAGTCACAACAGGTCATCAGCGAAAGAGTGTCAGCTCTGGAGAGAACACCGTTGATGAGGATGATATCAGGATCGTCACCAATGAGTTCCAGAAAAGCGTCTTCACGATCTTTGGCAAAGTCGCCGTTCATGGTCTTGATGACGAGCGTTGCACGTTTTGGGTTGCCATGATCCTGTCGCATCCGACGAAAGGCCGCTACAATGCCTTCAGGGTTCTTTCGTTCAATGAAAGACAGAAAGTCGAACGAGAAGTAGAACAGAAACGCGTCTTTAGGCAGATTATAGCGAGTCCGTGGCTGCGATACCGGAAGATCAAGCGTTAACGAAACCGGCATATAGACAACCGGTTTATCCAGTCGTCCTGCAAGCATGCGTTGAATCCAGCGAGTCTGAGCCCAGATCTCGTCAACTCCATCAAAGGCTGCCAACCATTCTGCTGGAAACTCCTCCAGTTCCCACGCCGGCATGCTAATTCTGTAACCATCATCCGTAACGGGCTGGAGATGTTCCAAAACCGCCGGGAGCTGATCTGCATTGATATTAGCGTAAAGCTGGATACGTCCTCGAACCCGATTATTCAGCAGAGAGGCACAACTCAAGTCCGATCGGTCCGAAACAACCCCAAAGGCAACGTCCACCCCTTCAACGGAGAGGCCTGACCGCGACAGACTCTGAAGAGTGTGTCGTGCGACAGTTCCCACGCCGCTGGTCGTCTTGAGATAGCCTACGACCGAAATATCAGGGCGGGCGGCTGGTTTATGACCTGCACCAACCATCCGGGCAGGTCTCATCTGCCCGAAACGGCACGCTACAGGCTCAATAAGCCGGTGATCCAGGCCCTGTTCGGAGCGGGCATTCTTGACGTACCAGTGCGTCAGACTCGTGAGGTGATCTGTCCGTTCCGGATCAAGGTTAAGGCGCTGATTATCAAAGAAGTTCCAGAGGTAATGCTGGAAATTGGTGAAAACGAGGTTTTCCTTGTCCAGACTGCCTTTCGGCGCTGGCTGATGGAGATAGGCCTCGTAGGTTTCGAAGGGATCGGACGGCCAGTCGGGAGTAAATTCCCTGAACATACGCCGCACGTGCTCAGGAATTCGGGTGCCGCTATGAAAAAATCCATAAGCATAAAGCGCCGCAGGCACTTTCCCGTATCCTGCCGCAAAAAGCAGTTCGGAATACTTGTCGAGAAGATTACGCAGGGCGGGCGCAATAGTCGTCCGGAAGTGACGGCAATGCTTGCTCAGACAATCCGGATCACGCGGGTCGAAACCACTGAAATGGAAAAAGACGAGAGGTTCGCCATCGGCAGTCCACGTCTTGCCCTCCTGCTGGAACGCGACCTGAGCCAGGTTCCAGTAGGCAAGATTCATCCCGCGGTGATGGATGATATGAGCGTTAGGGGCAAAGCATGGTGCAAGATCCATGAACTTCTGATCGACAAAAATCCCCTGTTCCTGAGCGTTGATACAGGTGCGATGAAGGCGTCTCATCCACCATCGGATCACCTCCAGAGTTTCTGCAGACCGGGAGGCTCCCAGAAAACCCAGATTATAAACGCCCGCCCGCATGATCGTGATGTCGTCGGGATCGGAAATCCCTTCTGCCGGCTTATGCAGATGTGGCGTCAGCAGAAGGGAGGCGCCTTCATCAAAATGCTGGAGCAGCAGGTCCAGTCTGTTGAGCAGCAGGATATCCGGGTCGAAATAGAATACGCGATCAAAGCCACGCTCAACCAGAAGGTGCTCCATCAGGAACGGCTTGATGGCCGTATTGAATTCCATGATGTCGTATTGAAATGAAAATGTCTTGAAATCAGGAATATCAAGGGTATGCGCTTCAATAATCGACGCAGGCCCTTCGTAAAGACCATCCCAGTCAACTACTTTATCCGCCAGACCAATGAAGAGTTCAAATTCTGGATGAAGTTTCGCGACTGATTCCATGAGAACACGGGCAGCAGGCATGTAATTATTGGAACAGATTGTGAAAAGAGCAATCCGCGGAGAAGATGTTTTGCTCTTTTCAGCTCCCGACGAGGAGGGCAGGGACAGGGTGTTCATAAGAGGGCTGCTGGCTCCAGTAGTAACTTCAACCACATGTTTTAGGGTTGAAATCAGCCGAATGTGTTAAAATTACTATACCATCACGAAAGTGCGTCGTAAATATTTCACACGCAATCATTGGAAAATTCAAAATTTTTTTGACTATTACTAAAATGCCTATCACTCCATTTGTATTTTTGAGCGAATATGGCACAGAACGATGGAGAAAGTGTCTATTGAAGAAGTGGTCTTGTGAATGCCGTGGGACAGGACTGGTGAAAATCCTTTTTCCTGACTTTGGTATCCCTTGGATTCGTCTGCTCCTGTGAAATCAGGCGGCTCTATCGCGCATAAAAAAGAGCCTTAAATCCCTTTTTCGGACAGTTCACCCTTGTGAAGAGTGCACCAGCTCTGAAAACTTTCTGGCCCCGACCGATAAGGGTCCGGAAAGGCTAATTGCAAGTCTTTTCGGTCCCTGTAGATCAGACGCTCCGGACGACGGATAGGGGTGCCGTCTTCGTATGTACCATAATACCAGTACCTGGCCGGGACTTCAGCAGGCTGTTGTTTGCGAATGGCTTCCCGATACCACCGCAGAAGCTCGAAGAGAGCGATGCTTTCGCTGCCATACCGCTCCAGCATGACCTCGCCCGCTGTATCCACCTTTGTGAAATGGAAAAACCTCAGGGGGGCATCAGCAGCAAAAATCTGGCCGTGACCATCAATCCGAATGGGCCTGTGACTCAGATTCCAACTCGCCACGTTGTATCCCGGGTTCCTGAGGATTGCAGGATTTTTAAAGAGAGCAGGAATCAGATCGCACCATTTTTGGTCTGTGAACAACCCGTTCTCTGCATCATCCCGACAATAAGCCAGAAGTCTGTCACGCCACCATTCAGCAATACGACGTCCTTCCGGCACATTGGCAATCGCCATGAAACCCAGATTATAGATTCCACGCTTGAGAGACCCGATCTCGTTATCGACTATTCCCTGCGGATGGGTCTCTGGCTCGGTCTGATGTGGCGTCAGAACAACCGGGTGATTTTTCAACAGATCCATGACATGCATCAACGGATTGAAAATGGCGATGTCGGGGTCGATGTAAACCACGCTGTCAGCATCCGGTTTCTCCAGAAGCCTGCACAGCATTTTTCCCTTCACCGCCGTAGAGAGTTCAACAATATTATGTCTGAACATCCAGGCTGGCAGATCAGGAATGCCCAGTTCCGTGACAGAAACCACCTCGTCAAACATTTCCCGATCCATGGCCGGATCGAAAGCCGATGGTGGAACATCACATAGACAAAGACAGAAGACCCAGTCCGGATGATGTTCGCGCACAGTTTTTGCCAGAACCCGGGCACGCCCGAGGTAGGAATAAGTAGCGCTTGTAAAGCAGTAAACCGTCAATGCGCAGTCTCCGGCACGAGGTACGAAAAAGTACCGGAACGAATGACGAGGCTTCCTGTCGCTCTACAGGAACCAGCCACCAGAGACGCTATTTCGCCTGTATTGAACAGGTCTGTGAGGTCCTTCTCGTCGCGGACAACGTGGCCAAACGTGTTCCCTGAAGATGTCAGGAGATCTTCAACATTCCCACTTCTATGTGGCGCAAGAAGAAAAGCTCCCGCAGCGATAGCTTCATAAGCCTCAAGGCAGAACGCTTCCGGAGAGCGCGAGCAGTTTACGATGACATCAATCCTGTTCCGAAGAATGCATTTCTGCAGGGCATCACGATCGTCCTGCATCAGCGTTTCGGACAGAGACGTAATATTCACAACATCCTGGGCCATTGAACCGAGGTAAAAAAATTCATATCGCTGGTCCCCAGCAAACCGTGCAGCCAGCTTCTGGTAAATATCCCATCCTTTATGGAAGACGGGGGAGCCCATGAATCCGATCTTCAGAATGCTGGTTGAGCGGCTTTCGACAGGAACTCTGGCCGTGATGAACGCATGCTCCTGAACAGATATCCCGGCGATAGGTAAATCCGTTTTTTCCTGCCAGAAAGACAGCATGTAGCGCGACGGCGCCATGACTTCAGGATGCAGTGCCTCGAAAAGCTTTCTGACTCTGTGGAGATGCGCTTCTCTCTCCTCGCCGTATGCGCAGATCTGACATGCAGGAGATGTGGGTGCGGGAGCATCGCAGAACGTGATGTCATTTCTCATCAAGGTATGAGACGGACAGATCGTGGAAAAATCATGCACCCAGAAGATACTCTTCTGCACCCGCATTTGCTGCGCAATGACAGGGATGCATTCTGGCACTACTCCTAGAAGGTTGTGAATGACCAGATGACGGCTGGGATAGTGAACCTGTTGTACCGCCAGAACCTTCAACAGAGTATCGACGGCTACACGTCCAATATACTGGCCGTTTAAAGACGCAACAAACTCTCCCTGATGCAGAGGAGCAAGCATGGGGATGGCACACGATGGGAAAAGATGGAGATAGGCCCATTGATGAAAAGAAAAAGCTTGAGCCTCATCGCGAACGCAATTCCATACACCCGCTGGCGCCAGACGATAGTCATCATGACTGATTGAGACGACCAACCCCGCACCCTGATTTTGGTCCTTGCGAGCACGCTCCAGAAAAAAGGTCAGGTACTCTTCGTCAACAGCTTTTTCCTGTTCCGGAAGTTGCCACAAAGGTTCTCTATCCTGCACCGCCTGACAGTTCCTCAGGACAGCCCGCTCCATCGCATGAGGTTGAAGACGGGGCCGAATTTCGGTGGCCACATGCAACCGATAATGCAACAGAGGGTTAATGTCTGCCGCAGCAACATCCGGATTTGCCCAGAGATAATATCCGACATCAAAATCCGGACTGGGATCGCGCTTTTCCCTCCAGCCGGACGTCATGAAATGACGCAGCAGGCCCTCGTCACTTCCCGAGATGTCAGGATTGTGCCGCCGATAGAACTCAGGATCAAAATCAGCAGCTACGACATCCATACCAGAGATAAACGCATCATCGGGCGGACTCGGATCGTCCTGAACTGGTGGCAGAGCTGGCCGTCCCTCGGAGCGCCCTGAAAGGGCATAATGCTCAAGCGGATTTAGCGAAGCCGAACTCACATCCGGATTGCTGTCCAGATAAAACCGCGTGTCAAAGTCAGCCGAGGGATTGTATCCCACGAGCCATCCCACTGTCATGAAATGCGAGAAAGCATCCTGATCGGGAGGGACATCCTCCGGATAGTGCTGTCGATAATAATGTTCGTCAAAGAACTCTTTCAGGATTGCTTCCTCAAGAGATGTAGCTGACGCCTCCATTGATGATTCAGGTATGAGATTTTGCCCTTCCCCATGATCAGTCATGATACAATGTCCCACCGAATGAGATCTGCTTCAAAGATTTCAGGGTTGGCTTGTATATATAAAAGTGTTCCCGGCAGCCTGTAAGGTCCAAACCGGTTTTTAGGTACCGGCAGATATCAAGCATGTCTGTCAGGAAAGGCAACTGGAATCCGATCTATTAAATGGAGGGACCAGCACCTGTTTTGTTACGGATCGCGATGCCGCAGGGTTAGCCCTCCCAAGGAGTATAATACACCCATATTGTAGGTGATCTTGGACAGATCAAGCCACAAGGACTGAAACACAGGACCCGATCAAAACCCGCCTCTCCATCTGCAGGACCGTTGCATGTTCGAGGTGGATACGGACATAGTGCGGCATGAAGCGCCTCGACCCCTTTCTCATGTCCCTGATCTGCGCGATTGCGCTGGCCTCCATCCTTCCCTGCCGCGGGCAGGTGGAGCATATCCTTCAGCATGTCGTGACGATCCTCATCACGTTTATGTTCTTCTTTCAGGGCGCGAAACTCGAGCGTCACGCCATTGTGGACAGCGTGAAGGACTGGAAACTTCAGGGCAGCGTTCTGCTCTGCACGTTTGCCTTGTTCCCTTTGCTTGGGGTCGGGCTGCATCTGCTGTTCCGGGCGGTCTTTCCCGATGCGCTGTTCGGCGAGGAACTGTGGTCGGGTGTACTGTTCCTGTGCTGCTTGCCGTCCACCGTACAGTCTTCCATTGCGCTGACGTCCATTGCGAAGGGGAACGTCACGGCGGCGATCTGTGCGGCGACGGTCTCCAACATTGCCGGCATCGCGATGACGCCGCTGCTGACCGGACTGGTGCTCGGGCATGTGGGGGCGGAGCATTCGCCATTGGGCTCCATTCTCGACGTGAGCAAGGAGCTTCTCTTACCCTTCGCGCTGGGACAAATTCTTCAGAAATGGGTCGGGCCGATTGTGCGCAAGCACAAGATCCTGATCTCGTTTACCGACCGCGGGTCTATCGTCGTTGTGGTCTATACCGCGTTCAGTTCCGCCGTTGTGGAGGGAATCTGGCATCGCGTTTCGGGCGCGCATCTTCTGGAAGTTGCATTGCTCGATACTGCCATGCTGGCGCTGGTTCTGGGTCTGTCGCACCTGATGGGCAAGGGGCTTGGGCAGACAACATCAAACAGCATCGCGCTTCAGTTCTGCGGATCGAAGAAGTCTCTGGCGTCTGGCGTGCCGATGGCGAGCGTCATTTTTCCGGCAGCGTCGGTCGGCATCATCGTGCTGCCACTCATGATCTATCACCAGATCCAGCTTTTCACCTGCACGCTGCTGGCACGGCGTTATAGCACACGCTTTCTCGACACCAGCGACCAGGGCACGACAACCTCTCCGCAGCGTCGTACCGCCACACCGTAAACCTCGGAAAACAGAGCATCCGTCAGAACGTCGGACGGAGCCCCGATGCTGACAAGAGCGCCCTCCGACAGTACGGCGATCCGGGTACAGAAACGGGCGGCAAGCGCCAGATCATGCAGGATGACAGCCACGGCCTGACCCTGCGCCGCGTACCGGTTAAACAGTTCCATGACCGTCAGGGCCTGAGCAGGGTCGAGCGCTGCGACCGGTTCATCCGCCAGCAGGACGGGGGCCTCAACCGCAAGGGCCCGGGCGAGCAGAACGCGCGCACGTTCTCCCCCTGACAGACTGACGCAGGAGCGGTCCGCAAACGCACTCATCCCCACGACCTCCAGGGCCTGCTGAACGGCTGCGGCATCCTGTTCCGCCGTCGCCGTACGGCGATGGGGCAGACGGCCGAGCGCAATAACATCCCGCACGCTCATGCCGATGGCGGCCGGGGCGTCCTGCGGGAGATAGGCCAGATGCCGCCCGCGCTGTTCGGGCGGCATGGAGAACAGGTCTTGCCCGTCCAGCAGGACACGGCCGGTCTCCGGGCGGAGCAGTCCGGCCATGACGCGCAGGAGTGTGCTTTTGCCTGCACCATTGGGACCGATCAGGCCGAGGACTTCGCCGGGGCGGACGTCGAGCGTGATGTCATGCAGAAGCCTGTTCCCCTGAAGGGTCAGGCTGAGTGTGTCGGTTTGGAGGATCATGATCCGCGCCTCATACCGGGCGTCCGCGCAGGCGCCAGACCTGCCAGAAAAAGACCGGCGTTCCGATCAGGGACGTGACGACGCCGAGTTGCAGTTCGGTGCCGCTGACTGGCAGGCGCACGAACAGGTCCGCCGCTAGCAGCAGTGCGGCCCCTCCCAGCGCGGACGGCAGGAGCAGGCGCGAGGGGCGCGCTCCGACAAGCGGGCGCAGCAGATGCGGCATGACGAGGCCGACGAACCCGATCCCGCCCGCGACGGCCACACCGCTTCCAACCGCCAGTGCCGTTCCGATCACGACGCGCCACTGCACGGCGCGCAGGGAAAAACCCATCGTATGGGCTACGTCCTCGCCAAGGGTCAGGGCATCCAGAGACCGTCCGGTCCCGAGCAGGAACGCCGACCCGACGAGCAGACCGGGCAAAGCGATCAGAACATCATGCAGGCTCGCACGGGACAGGGACCCCATGAGCCAGTGCATGATTTCATAGGACGCATAGGGGCTCGGCACGAGATTGAGCGTCAGGGCCAGAAGGGCGGCGCTCATGGAGCCCAGAGCCGCACCGGCTAACACAAGGACGAGTGTCCCGCCGCGCGTGAGCGCCAGAAGCAGAAGCGTTGCGAGCCCGGCGCCGGACAGGGCGGCCAGGGGGAGCGCAGGCGCCCACACGGCCGAGACGCCGGTATAAAAAACCAGTACGGCGCCAAGCGCCCCGCAGCCTGAAATGCCGAGCACACCCGGATCAGCAAGCGGATTGCGGACCAGCCCCTGAAGGGCCGCTCCTGACAGGCCAAGCGTACCGCCAACCAGCAGGGCAAGAATGACACGCGGCAGGCGGATCTGGCCGATAATGGTCGCGGCAATCGTCTCGCGGCCCTGCAGCATGTCGGACAGCCCCTGAAGGACGCCGATCCCCGCCGGGCCCGCGGCCAGCGACAGGATGGCGAGGGCCAAAACCAGCATGGCGAGAATGGCGACGGTCAGGGTGTAACGGCTCATGGTAAAGGCTCCGCTGCGGTCAGGCGATCATGTGCAGCGATCAGCGCCTCCAGTGCATCGAGCGTTTCGGGCGTGCCGCACATCGTCAGACGACCGGGGAGCGCCAGACGATGCGCGCCTGTAAATCGTCCCTGTAAGGCGGGGTGGTGAACGACATTTTCAGCCAGGGACGAACTTTCGGAAATCATATCGGTTACCAGAAGGTCTGGCGGATGGGCGATCAGAGTTTCGAGCGCGATGGTGCCATCCGGGCGCTCGGAAGCGGACAGGCGGAACCCGGCGCGTTTGAGAAGATCGGAGATCAGCCCCCCCTCTTCTCCTGCAAGGTTCGCACCGATAACCGTTGCCGTCAGGGTTTTTTCCGGCTGGGCGGGACGGAGGTTTTCAAGCCGGTCTGCAAAGGAGCGGATCATCTCCTCGCCGCGCGCCTCTTCGCCAATGGCGTGGGCGACGGTCCGGATCTGAACGGGAATATCCGCAAGGGACGCGATAGAGGGAAGCTGGACGAACGGAACGTGCAGGGCGTCCGTCACGAGCGCGGCGGTCGGGCGGTGCCATGTCCCGTCCAGAACAAGATCGGGATAAGTGGCGACGAGGTTCTCCCCGTCAGGGCGCTGCACGGGATAAGTCTGTGCCAGTTCACAGCGGAGGGATTCCGCGCAATCCGTCGCCAACGGGCTCAGGCCGAGGATATGAGAGGGGTCCGCCAGTTCGAGCAGCAGTTCGTCCGTACACAGATTAAGCGAGACGATACGGGTTCGCACCGGACCGGCACAGGCCGATCCGGCGAGAGCGCCCGACAGCAGAAGCACTGCCGCCGGAGCTGAAAGGACGTGAAGGAACGCCTTAAAGGCCAAACGTCACACCGCCGTAGAAAGACCGGCCCGGCTGGAGGTAGCCGACCGGGTTTTCATAGTACCGGTTCCCCAGATTGTCGCCACGCGCGAACAGGGTGACGAAATTGGCCAGCTTGTATTCGGCGGCAATGTTCACCGTCACATAATCATGACCGATCGTGCTCATGGACGTGTAGCGGTCGAGGTCGTGCCAGCCGCTGACATACAGCAGGCTTGGTGTGACGCTCAGGCGCTTGGTCGGCGTCCAGATGACGCTGGCCGTCGCCTTGTGACGGGGACGACGCACGAGGGCCGCACCGGTGCTGCGGTCTGTGGCATCCGTCCAGGTATAGGTGCCGCGCAGATCAACGCTTTTGATGATGCGGTAATCGACGAAGGCCTCAACACCATGCGTCTGGGCGCGCGCGACGTTGACATAGGTGTAGTTGTAGCCCGACAGCGCCGTGTTGATGAGATTCCGGACATGGTTGCCGTAATAGTCGGCCCCAAAGGTCAGCTTTCCGTTCAGGAGGCGCTCTTCAAACCCGGCATCGAAGCCCAGAAGGCGCTCGGCCCGCAGGTTCGGGTTCGCGAGGAAATAATAGGCTGGGTAGCTGACGAAAAGCTGGTTCAGCGACGGTCCGTGGAAGCCCGAGCCACCGCTGGCCTTCAGCGTCAGGCCCGTTCCGGGGATTTTTACGGCCGGGGCCACGCGCCATGTCACGTAATTGCCGTAACGCGAATTGTTGTCGTAGCGGATATTGGCCGAACCGAAGAGAATATCGTGCCAGTGGCCCTCAAGCTGTCCCCAAGCAGCGTTCGTCGTGGTCTGGGCGTCGATCGGCGTCAGGATGCGCTCACGGATATAATCATATCCGACGAGGAATGAGCCGTTATGGCCGAGATGCGTCAGGCCCTGCCAGTCCACTTTCAGCCGGTCACCACGGTTGGACGCGATGTCTGATTCTCCGGCCGTAATGTCGTGCCGGCGATAGGTAACGTAACCGACGCCCAGCGTCTGTTCGAACACGCCCTTGAAGGATTTCAGATGCGCCGTGCCGCGCAGAATAGCCTGTTTGAGGTCACTCTCATTCTGCTGGGCTGAGGGCAGCGCCGGATAGGAGCTGTAATCGTCGGCGACGTATTCGTAATCCGCCTGCGTCAGATGCGCCGTGAAGCCGAGATCGAAATTATCCGTCACGTCATAACCGAGGCGCACATTGGCCGTGCGGTTGTCGTTGCGGTTGGACGCGACGTCATGGCCGTGAACCTGCGCACGGATGGCTTTCGGCACAGACTGATAATCGCCAACATGGTTGTGCGAGACTTCGACCATATAGTGGAAGCGATGAAGCGAGCCCGAGAACCCGGCCGTCTGGTTCTTGGTGGAATAGCTGCCGCCTTCAAGCCGGACGAAGCCGTGCAGCGGCCCCTCCCCCTGCTTGGTCGTCATGTCGATGACGCCGCCCATCGCATCCGCACCGTACAGGCCGCTCTGCGGTCCGCGCAGGATTTCCACGCGGGCCAGACCGTCGGTGAGGAACTGCGCCGTATCGAATGCCCCGGCCGGAGTGGACGGATCGTTGATGTCCATTCCGTCCAGCCGCACCTTCACTTCATTGGCGTTGGTGCCGCGCATGAAGATCGACCCCGTACCCCCAGGACCACCCGTGCGCACCATGTTCAGGCCCGGCTCGCGAGCCAGAAGGTCTGCAAGGTCACGTCGCTGGAGAAGTTCAATGTCACGCTGGGTCACAACCGTAACCTGCGAGCCGACCTTGCTCAGATCCTGTGGGATGCGGTTTGCCGTCACCGTAACAGTCTCGGGGACGGACGAAGAAACGGCTTTCGGAGCAGGAGATGCCTTGGGCTTCTGGGGCTGAACCGGCTCCTGTGCCGGAACGGACGCCAGCGCCGGAACAGCGACAAGCATACTCGTCGCAAGAAGAAGGCGGGAAATACGGAGCATGGTGATAGTGATGTCTCGTCGTTCTGCGTCGCCCTCAAGAAGGAGGCAGACCCGCCATTGCGCGGTCTGACCCGGCGTTCCGATGCACCCCGCCCGGACCGTCCTTCGGACAACTCATGCTGACGGCAGGTCTCCTGGCTCATGCTCCGTCTTCAGGCCCCTTCCCGGCCTGCGCCAGTGGGTTCATGTCCTGAAACCGCGCTACCGGCCTTGTGAGGCAGCAGCCAGCATTTACAGTTGCGGGGGCAGCCGCAGTTTCACACTGCATTCCCTTTTCACCCGCACAAACGGGCACCGTCAGCTGTCATGAAGCGCCCCCCGCAGGGCAAGTCAAATACAAAAGACCCTTCGTGACGGATTTGACACAGTAAAGCCTGCAACATGGATTTCATTCCGTTACAATCTACCCTTTGCCTCGGTTTCCTGCCGCCGCCAGTGTCCCTTTCACAGACAACAGACACAGGATCAGGACACGTCATGACGCCCCCTTCTGCCGTCCGGATGACTGACGAGACCCATGCCCTTCTCGCAGGCCCCGCCGATCGCGGACCAGAGGGCTCGGGCCTTCCGCAGCGGATGTTGTGTCAACTGTTCCGGGTCCAGCAGTATCCCGACGTCCATGCCCGTGCCGCTGATCTCCGGCTGCGGCTGCCGCTCGGTCGAAAACGCCTTCAGCGACTTGAGCGTATCCGGGAAGCCGGGGCCCTGTTCATTCATGTTCCCAAAAATGGCGGAACGTCGGTTTGTGATCTGCTGTATGGCGGAATCATGCTCCACGAGACATGGCGCTATTATCATCATGTGGCGCCAGAGCTCTGCCGGACGCTGCCCAGTTTTGCGATCTGGCGCGATCCGGTGAAGCGTTTCGTATCCGCATGGTCTTTTGCGCGGCGCGGTGGAACGGCGCGCGTCCGGATCCATCCCTCTGTCAGCCGCTTGTATCGCTCATTCCACACGCTGGATGATGCCATTGACCACGTGGAATCCTGTTCCTCCGTCTATGAGCTGGATCACGTGTTCCGGCCCCAGAGCCTGTATGTCTGTGATCGGGAAGGCCGGCTTGCAGTCGATCAACTCTTCCCTATGGACCGGATCTCATCCCTGCCCGATCTGGTACCTGCCCTGCATGGCCGGGTCGTGCCGCATCTGAACGGCAACAGCCACGATGCGATCGCCACACCCACGCAGGCCAGGAGGATTCGAGAGATCTACAGCGCGGATGAGGCCCTGCGTCCCGCAGGATAGGATTCCGAAACGACTTTTTCCAGAAAAACGGAATATGTCTTATAAATGTCACAATCGGTAGGGAGTTTCCTGCCGTTTATCGCCGTTCCGATGGTGAAATGTGACTAAATTGCCATACCCCCCTCATGTCATATTGTATCATGCCACATCTGATTGAAATGAGGCCTGCACTCATGCTTCTTCTCGGCTGAAAGTTCACCTGACCGAGAAAGACCGAAAACACAATGCGCCTTGCTCGCCTGCTTTCGACTTCGGCCCTGTTTGCGTTTGGTACGGTGTCGGCATTTGCCGCACCCGCAGACAACACGGCTCCTTCTACAAAGAAGAGCCCTACGAAAGTCGCTGCTGCCGCTCCGTCCATGATGGGCAACACGGCTCCAACAGACGACCATGAAGAACATGTCTCTGTCAGCGGTCATCATTCCTATTTCGATGGCGTAACGCGCCGCGATGTGGGTGGTGGTCTGATGCAGAAACAGGACGCTGCGAAGTCCGTTTCGGCCATTTCCCGCGACTATATCGAAAAGCAGGCACCGGGTCAGGATCCGATGCAGCTGATCGCACTGCTTCCGGGTGCGAACGTGACGTCCTCCGATCCGGCAGGCCTGACGGGAAGCCACATGAGCGCCCGTGGTCTCGACCAGTCGCAGATGGGCTTTACGCTTGAAGGTTTCCCGATCAACGACATCGGCTCCTTCTCGGTCTATTCCCAGGAAATCGTGGACTCCGAGAACCTGCGCAAGATCAGCCTCGCACAGGGTTCCGCGGATCTCGACAGCCCGCATCTGAGCGCCACCGGCGGCGTGGTCGACATGTACATGATCGACCCGAAGATGAAGAAGGGCGGCGCATTCGACGTCACTTACGGTTCGTATGACTACACGCGCGGGTTCCTGCGTCTGGACACCGGCAAGATCGGCCAGACCAATCTGCGTGCGTATTTCTCCGGATCCTACGCAACCGAAGATGCCATCCACTCCGAAGCGACGAACCGCAAGCTGCACGCCGAAGCAAAGTTTGTGAACGACTGGGGTGACGGAAACCGCGTCTCCCTAGCGATCGTTGGCAACCGCCTTTACAACTACCTGACGCCGAGCGTGAACCAGGCGTCCTGGGATGCGTATGGTTTCGGTGTGAAGGACCAGTACGTCGCGTCCTGTTACTCGGGCAGCACCTGTACCCGTCCGAACGGATCGACGTTCAAGAACAACAGCGGCGCCACGATTTCAAACACTGTCTATAACGGCGCGTACAAGTCTGGTGATGCCAATTACTACAAGCTCCACCAGAACCCGTTCACCAACATCTATGCCAGTGCTCCGTCGACCTTCAAGCTGACGGATCACCTCGTCCTGACCGAGACCCCGTATTTCTGGTATGGAGATGGAAGCGGCGGTGCCGCTTACGGCGTTCCCGGTAACTGGGGCAAGACCTCCATGAGCGGTACCCTCGACGGCAAGACACCCGCAAAGGGAAGCCTGCTGTACGAACCGTCAATCACAACGACCTATCGCCCCGGCGCCGTCACGAAGTTGACGCTCACCACCGGCGTCAACCGTCTGATGGTCGGTTACTGGTTCGAATATGCCAAGCAGTCCCAGACTGCACCGGCAACCGGTATCGCTGCGAACGGAACGCCATGGAACATCTGGGGAAGCGGCCCAAACTATGTGTTCAGTGACGGCACGACCTATCAGTATCGCCAAAGCCTGACGCAGACCCGCACGCACACCATGTTCATCGGCGACAGCCTTTCGCTGTTCCACAACAAGCTGACCATCGACGCAGGCCTGAAATATGCGATCGTCACACGCGACGCTCACAACTTCCTGCCGAACACGTCCACGGGTCCATATATCGACAAGACGTATTACCAGCCGCTGCCAACGGCCTCGATCCGGTATCAGATCAACCCTGAAATGCAGGTTTTCGTCTCGGGCTCCACAAACTTCCGTATCCCGACGAACTACTCCCTGTATGACGCTGGCACGTATTATCTGCCGTCCAAGACTGCATCCGGAAATTATTACGGGACGCAGGCCTCGACAAACCAGCAGCCGGAAATCTCCATTTCCGAAGAAGCCGGCTGGCGTTACACGGGTCCGACGGTCATGGCCTCGGTCACGTACTTCCACTACAACTTCACGAACCGCATGTTCCAGTCCACCCAGTGTCTGGATGCAACCTGTAGCAATTATGCGTCCACCAACATCAACGCTGGTGGCCAGAGCACGAACGGTGTGGATGCGGAAATCGGCACGCGTCCGATCTTCTACCATATCCGTCCGTATGCCTCGTTCGAATATGTTGATGCCCGTACGACCAGCAACCTGCTGTCAAGCTCCGGCAACAAAATCGACTACATGCCGACAAACGGCAAGTTCGCGCCCGAAACGCCAAAATATCAGGTCGGCTTCAATCTCGACTATGACGACGGCAACATCTTCGGTGCCTACAAGCTGAAATATGTCGCCAAGCAGTATGCTTCGTTCATGAACGACGAAAGCATCCCCGGTTACGTCAAGATGGACATCACGGTTGGCTATCGCTTCAAGAATCTGGGCTTCCTTCAGGCTCCGAACGTAAAGCTCAACCTGACCAACATCACGAACAACCACTATCTTGGCTTCCCCACCAGCCCGAAGGTGAACGCCACCACACAGACAGGCATCTTCGGCAATTCCATCAAGGGAACAGCCCCGACCTACATGATCGCGGCTCCGTTCGCTGCAATGGGCTCCGTCAGCGCCGGTTTCTGATCTTTCAGATCCTGTTGAACCTGAATGCCCCATGCCGGTCTCCGGCATGGGGTTTTTCATGACCGGAAACGCCCGGTCGGGAAGGCTCTGCGCACTTGCACTCCACCCGCCGATATGGCCATTTAAGAGCGCGCCAAAGACGAGAAGGATCCACGGTGGGCAGAACGAAAACGACGGACAAGTCAGCTCTGGATATCTATCTGGGCGCTCTTCGGGATCATCTGTCCATTGAATCCAAGGCCATCGAGACCGCGCTTTCGGAGCTTCCGGTGTGTGAGCGGTATCCGGGGCTGTGCCAGCGGATGGAGCAGGATCTGGCGATGGGCCGGAGCCATGCGCGGGAGATCACGATCCTTCT
Source organism: Gluconobacter sp. DsW_056 (assembly GCF_002153595.1). Lineage (NCBI taxonomy): Bacteria > Pseudomonadati > Pseudomonadota > Alphaproteobacteria > Acetobacterales > Acetobacteraceae > Gluconobacter > Gluconobacter sp. DsW_056. The sequence continues at coordinate 135,329 of NZ_JOPF01000001.1, read as the reverse complement.
GTCCCGACACGGGCACCCTGCCCCGGTTCCGCATGAGACGGTTTCGTCCATTCTCAGCACCGTCTCGGGGCTGTTGCATGGCGGCGAAGCGCGGGATGTTCTGAAGAACGTGCTGGCGACGAGTGGATACCGGGCGCATCAGATCACGTCTCTTCAGATGCTGATCGTGCTGGCGCGGCAGCTGGGTTTTGCGCAGGATGCGTCGGCGCTGGAATGTCTGAAGGACGAAGAGACCGCTGCGGCCGAGGCGCTTGCGGGCCTGATGCCGGACATCGTGTCGCAGTATCTGGCCGCCGCCTGATCCCGGCGGGGCTGCTTGCAAGACATCGTGGAGGGCGTAAACTTCGCGGATGTCCTCTTTCCGCTTTCTCCATGCTGCTGACATTCACCTCGACAGCCCCCTGAGGGGGCTGAGCCGTTACGAGGGGCTTCCCGAAGCGGAAATCCGTGGATCCACGCGGCGCGCGCTGGACCGGCTGGTCGAAACGGCGCTAAGTGAAAAAGTCGATTTCGTTATTCTGGCGGGGGACCTGTATGACGGGACCTGGCAGGACGTGGGGACCGGGCTTTACATGCTCAAGGCCCTGAGCCGGCTGGTTCAGGCGGGCATCCGGGTTGTAACGCTTTCGGGCAATCATGATGCGCAGTCGGTCATTGCGCGGGAACTGCCGCTACCGGACGGGATCGACCATTTTTCCTATGAGGCCCCGCAGACATTTCACTGGCCGGAACTCGGGGTGGCGTTGCATGGGCAGAGTTTCCGCGACCGTCATGTCCCGCATGACATGACGCGGGCCTATCCCGCGCCCATCGCGGGGTGTTTCAATATTGGTGTGCTGCATACATCGCTGTCGGGGTATGGGGAGCACGAGACCTATGCGCCCTGCTCCGTCGAAACGCTGTCGGCGAAGGGATATGATTACTGGGCGCTGGGGCATGTGCATGCGCGCGAAATCGTCTGTGAACATCCATGGATCGTGTTTCCGGGTGTGCTTCAGGGGCGTCATGCGCGCGAGATCGGGGCCTGTGGCTGTGCGCTGGTTAGCGTTGAGGACGGGATCGTTCGGTCGGTCGGTTTCGTGGACTGTGATGTCGTGCGGTGGTGTCGGCTGGAGTTGGATATCAGCGACATGCAGAGCATGGACGCGGTTCGGGGGGCCGCGCGGCGGGAGATGGAACGCGCCCTTTCCGAAGCGGAAGGACGGACGGTGATTGCGCGGGTCGTCCTGACGGGACGCAGCGTTCTGCATGACCGGTTATGGGCGTCGCAGGGCTGGGAGGACGATCTGCGGGGCATTGCGGTGTCGATGGCGCAGGAATCCGCCAACGGAAGGGCGCAGATTGCGCTGGAAAAAATCCGTAACGAGACGTCTGCGCCCCTGCTTCGGAGCGGCGTGGCGGAAACGCGGGAGCTTGATCTGGCGCTGGACGGGCTGATGCGGGACGAGGCGTTTCTGGCGTCCCTGCCCGACGCTTTTGAAGGATTTTTCTCTGCCCTGCCCGCCTGTGTGGAGCGCGACAGTCTGATGCCGGAGGGGCAGTTTCCCCTTGAACAGGCGCGTGCGGCGTTAAGGGCGCGCCTGTTGGGGGAGACGGAATAATGCGGTTCGAACGCCTTGATCTTCTGCGCTATGGCGGATTTCAGGAGACCACGCTGAATTTTCCGAAAGGGGCGCGGGACCTGCACGTCATTTATGGCGCGAATGAAGCCGGAAAATCGACGACGCTCTGTGCGATCCGGGATTTCCTGTTCGGGTTTCCGCATCATATCGCCGGGGACTGGATGACGGCGGCGTCGCTGCTGCGGGTCGGGGCCAGTCTGGAGGAGGACGGGACGGTTTTTGAGGGCGTGCGGCGCCGGGGGCGGGCGCAGACGCTGTTTGCCGCGGATGACAGGACCGCGCTGGAGGATCTGCAATTGCGGACCTGGCTGGGCGGGCTGGATTCGAAGGGATTTGAGGCAGCCTGGGCGCTGGATCATACGCGCCTGCGTGAGGGGGGCGAGGAGATGCGCCGCCTGAAAGACGATGCCGGACTTCAGATTCTGGCGGCCGGGCTGGGACTTGAAGGTGTTGGAAAACTGAGCACGACACTTCAGGAAGATGTCGGTTCGGAATGGAAATCCGGACGCGCACGCTCGGCGCTGCAACAGGCCAGACTGAAGCTGACGGCGTTGCAGACGGCCCTGCGGAGCGACACGACAACGGTCAGAAAACTGTCCGTTGCGAATAAGGAACTTTCTGAGTCAGAAACAGAAAAACAGACCTGCGACGAAGCGATGCAGGAACTGGGCGCGCGCCGTAGAACCAATTCCCGCCTGAAAATGACATCCGTTCCTTTTCAAAAACTAAATCAGATCGAAACGGAAATCAGGTCTTTTCCGAGTTGGGATCTGACAATTGAAGATTGCATCCGCTTTGAGAACATTCTTGAATCGTTACGGAATGAAGAACATGATGCTTCGGTTTCGCGACAGAAATTCGAGACGCTATGCGCGCAAATTCGGGATTTTGGTGATGCGCGCCCTGTCCTTGCGGAACAGGACTCCATCAGGACACTTCTGGGACGGGGCGCGCTGATTGCGCGTCTTGAAACGGCGGTGGAAGAACGGAAAGCGCGCCTGACGCGAGATGCGATTTCGCTGGAACAGTTCTGGGCGCGCCATGGCTGTGAGGCCGGTGTGTTGCCCGATCTGGAAGAACTGGACGATCTGGACCAGCGGCTTCAGGCCCGCACTCTGTTGCACACGCAGGAACAGGATCTGCGGGCGCGGCTTCAGGAGACGGAGCAGGCCCTGAATATCCTGCATCCCGATTCCGTTTCGGGGTCGGATGAAAAATCCTCTCCCGAAACGCTGCGTCTGTTCCGGCTGGAACTCGATGAGGCCCGCAGTCTGGGCGCGCTGGATGACCGGATCGACAGTCTGGCCGCCGAAGTTTCGCGGCAGGAGGACGCCACGGCTGCGGCTTATGGGACGCTGGTGCCCTGGCGTGCGTGTGGTGCCGATCGCAAGGCGGATCTGACGGCGATCGCGTTGCCGGACGGGGCGGTTCTGGAAGACGAAGCGCGGCTCTGGGCGGCGCTGGACGAGCAGCGGCGCGTTGCACGGAACGAAGAACAGGCGGCGGAAACGGAAAAGGCGCGTCTGGCGCAGCAGTGCCGGCGGCTGGAAGAAGACGGGCAGGCTGTGTCGTGGGAGCAGCTTTCCGCGGCGCGGCTGGAACGCGACCGGCTCTGGCAGAGCATGGAGCAGAATTTTCACTCTGGCGGCTGTCCTGCGCAGGTGACGCGGGAGGCGTTCGGGGTTCTGATCCAGAATGCGGACAGTCTGGCGGACCGGCGTCATGCGCATGCCGAGCAGTCGGCGCAGCTTGCGGCTCTGTTGCGGCAGGGGGAGGATCTTGCGGTTCGGGCGGAGGAAGCCCGTCGGCGGGGGATGCGGGCGCAGGACGAACTGGACCGGCGCCAGACCGCGTGGGGCGCTTTGCTGGAAACATTCGGAGCGCCGGTGCTGCCTCCCGCGTCTTTGCAGGTCTGGGTGGTTCGGCGGCAGGAGGCTCTGGCAGCCGAAGAGGTTTTGCAGAGCGCAAGGAGGCAGCTTCAGGCCGCGACGGACAGCCGGGCCGATATGAGCCGAAGGTTGCGGGTTTTTGCCGCGGAATGTGCGTCCGAGCGGCTGGCGGTTCAGATCCGGCAGGCCGCGTCTTTGCTGGAACGGGACGAGGAAGCGGCGCGGCAGGCGGAGGCGCGGAAAAAGGATCGTCTTCAGCGGCAGGAGGCCCTGATCAAAGGGCGGGAAGCCCTATCCGGCGTGGAGCAGAAGCTGGCGCTCTGGGAAGAAGACTGGGCACGCGCCTGCCGGGACTGCGGCTATCCGGGGCGGGCGGAGCGGGCTGATCTGCGGGATGTGACGGAGGCGCGTACGATCCGGCTGCGCCTGGACAGCGAGCAGAAGGAGCAGGATTCCGAGACACGCGATATCGCGGCGTTCCATACCGAACTGACGGCGTTTCTTCAGCGCTACGGGCAGGAATCCGCGGCGGAGCTTGAACAGTTTCTGCGTCTGGAGCAGGAGCGCGAGCGGGAACGGAAATCCGTTCTGCAGCAGCATGGGGCTCTGGCGGACGAGATTGCGCAGGCCGATCTGCGGATCGTGGAACTGGGGCAGGGGCTGGACCCCGTGCGTCGTCTTTTGGGGCTTGGGGCGGATGAGGACCTGCGCCATGCGCTGTCCCGCGCGCGGGAGCGGGCGGCGTTGTGCGACAGGCGCGACGAGTTGCGGGAGCAGATTCTTCAGGCCGGGAATGGCCGGTCGCTTGAGGTGCTTGTGGAGGAGGCGCGTGCGACGGACCCGGAGCAGCTTGAGCAGGATTTCGAAGACATCGAAGCTGAAACGATGGCGCTCGATGCCCGAAGGTCGGAAGTCACGGAACGGCTGTTGCGGGCGCGGGGCGTGCTGGCGGAACTGGAAAATGCCCGTGGCGTGCATGAGGTCGCGGAAGAAATTCAGGAGACGGAAGCGGAAATTGCCGAGCGGGCCAGCCGGTATGTGTCGCTCCGGCTTCAGCAACTGATGCTGTCACGACTGGTGGAGCAGGGGCGACAGCAGGCGCATGGGCCCTTGCTGTCGCGGGCGGGCGCCCTGTTTTCGCGGCTGACGCTTGGGCGTTATGAAGGGCTTATGACCGAAGAAAGCGGGTCGGACGGGCTGGTTCTGGCGGGGCAGCGCCCGGCAAACACGACGCCCGTTCCGGTTCAGGCCATGAGTGAGGGCACGCGCGACCAGCTTTATCTGGCGCTGCGTCTGGCGTCGGTCGAGCAGGCTCTGGCGCGGGGCATTCGTCTGCCTTTTCTTGCGGATGATCTGTTCGTGACGTTTGACGAAGAGCGCACAGCCGCAGGACTGAAGATACTGGCAGAACTTTCAGAGAAAACGCAGGTTCTGTTTTTTACCCACCACGGGTATATAATCAATAATTCAAAAGAAATTCCATATTCTATAGAAATATAATTTTTTTATAAAAAAATATTTACTTGTTCCGAAAACAAAATTTAAGTCGCCCTGAGATTCCTGTTTGACGACACAGTATGAAATACGGGCCAACTATTTCCATTTGGGCTGATTCTTCCTATATCCAGCCCGTCATGGTTGTTTCAATTGGCTTTACTACCAAAAATGGTGTTTAACGGAATCTCAACATTCTTCTCCAGAGCGCGGTCGTGACTGACATCCCGCACGGCAGTATGAATGCACAGCGCATCATTCCGCTGGCTACTCTTGCCGCATCTCCCCGCGGGATGGACCCGACTGTCGTTCGTCTGCGCACGGCGCTCTCACCCGCAATCGCGTCTCTTCTGGATCAGGGGCGCGCGGTTCTGGTGCTGTCACGGCAGTCCACGGGAAGACTGTATCTGGATCCGCACCAGTTCTCCACGCTGACCCGGCCACTTGGCATTGAACCTACGGCCGATGTCTTTCTGCTCACCGTCATGCGTCAGGCAGTGCTGCGGCATCTTCCGATGCTCGCAGGTCTGCCGCCACTTTCTTTCGACATGGCGCGGGGGCCCGGCGCTTTTCTGCTGTCAGCGGCATCCATGCTTGAATCCGGAGTTCTGGACGGGACCATTCCGCAGACGCGCCAGCGCCTTTTGCAGCATGTTACGGATCTGCTGATCACGACGATCCTGGACTGTCTGGATCTGGAAGTCAGTGTTGCGGGGCGTCGGCGGCACCGGCAGAAACAGATCCGCCGTTACATTGAATCACGCCTGCACGAGCATGACCTGACCCCGCAGAGCATTGCGGAGGCTTCCGGGATTTCGACGCGGGCGCTTTACCAGCTTTTCGACGGGGAATCCGGCGCGGTCGCGGGGTGGATCCTCAACCGCCGGCTGGAGCGCATTCATTCGGATCTGACGAATCCGTCCCATGATGCGCTTCCGATTGCGCAGATTGCGCTGAACCACGGCTTTCGCAATGCCGCGCATTTCTCCCGCCGCTTCAGGCAGAAATTCGGTGCGTCGCCACGCGAAATCCGGCAGCGTGCGTCTATGCGGCCAGGAACACTGGCCTCAGGCCGGGGCTGACTGCATTTCTTTGACGAGACGTGTGGTGGACTGACCGTCCACGAGGTCCACCAGCACCACTTTGCCGCCGTACCCCTTCACCACATCGGCGCCGACCACCTGGTCTTCCGTGTAATCCGCACCTTTGACGAGAATATCGGGCTTCAGGGTGCGGATGACGTCGAGGGGGGTGTCATCGTCGAACAGCACGACGAGATCGACCGAACGCAGGGCGCCGATCACTCTGGCGCGGGCATCTTCCTTCTGGACCGGGCGGGTTGGTCCCTTGAGGCGGCTGACGGAGTTGTCAGTATTGAGCGCCACGATAAGGCGGTCTCCTTCGCGGGCGGCAGCCTGAAGCAGACTGACATGTCCCGGATGGACCAGATCGAAGCACCCGTTGGTGAATACGACTTTCGCACCATGCCGATGCCAGCTTTCCACGATACGCGCGGCCTGTTCGACCGGAACGAGCGCGCCTGTTTCGGGCATTTCCTGAAGCAGTTCACGGGACAGTTCTTCGCGGGATACCGTTGCGGTGCCGAACTTGCTAACGGACAGGGCAGCGGCGGCGGTCGCGATGACGACGGCGGTTTCCAGCGTCTGACCAGCGGACAGCACTGCGGCGACGGTGGCGACGACGGTATCTCCGGCGCCGGAAACATCGAAGACTTCGGACTTGCGGCTGGCGACATGCAGCGGTTTCGCATCCTGCTGCCAGAGCGTCATGCCGTCTTCCGAGCGCGTGACAAGAACGTCGCCGCCGAACTGACGGGAGAGGGTTTCCGCCACCTTCAGGACGTCGCCGTCGGTTCGGGCAGGAAGCCCGCTGGCCTGTTCCGCCTCGATCCGGTTGGGCGTCACGAGTGTGGCGCCGGCATAGGCTTCCAGCGTGCGTCTTTTGGGATCGACGATGACCGGGATGCCTTTGGCACGGCCGGCTGCGATGATAACCCGCAGGACCTCATCCGTCAGAACGCCCTTGGCATAGTCCGAGCAGACGAGCACATCCGAGACGTCTATCGCGCGGAGGGCTTCCTCCATAAGGCGCTTTTGGATCGTTTCGGAAAGGGGGGTCAGTTTTTCGACGTCGATGCGCACGATCTGCTGGCGACCGCTGACGACGCGCGTCTTGGTAATGGTGGTCCAGTCCGGGGAGGAGACAATGCCGTCCGTCTGGATGGTTGGCCAGAGGTTCAGGCTTTCTTTCAGCCGCTCCGCCGAGTCATCTTCGCCGACAAGGCCGACAAGATGCACCTGTGCGCCCAGAGCGGCGGCATTGACCGCAACATTTGCCGCTCCTCCGGGCACGCAGCGCAGGCCATCATGCAGGACGACCGGAACGGGGGCTTCAGGGGAAATGCGGCTGACGCCGCCCGAAATATACTGATCCAGCAGCAGGTCGCCGATGACCGTCATGCGGCCAAAGCGGAAATCGTCGATCACGGCCTGCGTCTCCTTCAGTCATGCGCATTGCTCCCTATCTCACAGGAGCTTAGCAAAAAGAAAAGGCGAGGGATGAACTCCCTCGCCTTTGATGGACCGGAACGAAGCGAATGCTGCGTTCAGACCCCGTTCACCCGACGGCCGGACCAGCCAGCAGCGTGGCGAGCGAGCGGCCGAAACCGGTCGGGTCGGGCAGGGGTTCGCCTTCCTGCACGCGCGCCAGATCCAGCAGGACGCTGGCATAGGCGGTGATGCTCTCGTCCTTTGCAACACGCTCGGCCAGAGCCTTGATGAGCGGATGCTTCGGGTTGATTTCGAGAATTGGCGGCATGGGGGGCATGGCCTGACCTGAGCGGCGCATCAGGCGCTGCATCGTCAGGTCCGGGCCGCCATCGGATGTGATGACGACAGCGCTTCCCGTTAGGCGCACCGTGCTGCGAACGTCTTTGACCTGTTCGCCAAGGGCGTCCTTGAGGGCCGGAACCAGCTTTTCGATATCCGCGGCTTCGGTTGTGTCGGCATCCGTGGATTCAAACTTTTCCAGATCGCCATGGGAATGGGCGACGGAACGCAGCGGCTTGTCCTGGTAGGAAGACAGGCGCTCCGGCCAGAAGCCGTCAACCGGATCGGACAGCAGCAGGACTTCGAGGCCACGCGCACGGAAGCCTTCAAGCTGGGCGGAGGATTTCAGTGCGTCCAGATTGTCGCCGGTCAGGTAATAGATGGCGTCCTGACCATCCTTCATGCGCGCAATATAGTCGTCCAGCGTGACGAGGTCGTCGCCCTGGGTGGAATGGAAACGGGCGAAACCGGCGATTTCCGTCCGGTGTTCGGCGTCTTCCCACAGACCTTCCTTGATGACCGCGCCGAAGTTTTCCCAGAACGTGTTGAAACCACCCTCGGCGTCCTTCGCACGGTTGCGGATCTCGGTCAGGACACGCTTGGTGACGGCTTTGCGGATGCGGGCCAGAACCGGGGTAGCCTGAAGCATTTCGCGCGAAACGTTGAGCGGCAGGTCTTCCGTATCGACCACGCCCTGCACGAAGCGCATCCAGTTCGGAACCAGTTCCGCTTCGTCGGTGATGAACATCCGGCGGACATGGAGATGGATCCGGCTTTCGCGGGACTGTTCCATGAAGTCGAACGGGCGGGCGCTGGGCAGGAACAGAAGGGCCGTGAATTCGGTCACGCCTTCCGCGCGCCAGTGCAGCGTCGCATAGGGTTCGTCAAAAGCGTGGGAAATGTGCCGGTAGAATTCGGCATACTGTTCCGGCGTGATTTCGGATTTCGGCTTGCTCCACAGGGCCGTACCTTCATTGGCGGCCTGATCTTCCGTGGTGCCGTCTTCCTTGGTTTCACGCAGGGTGATGGGCCAGGAGATATGGTCCGCCCATTTGCGGATGATGGATTTCAGGCGCCAGCTGTCGAGGAACTCGTCGGCGTCGTCTTTCATGTGCAGGACGATGTCGGTGCCCGGCGTGGAGCGGGACGCGGGGCTCAGCGTGAAGGCGCCCTTGCCGTCCGAAGACCAAGTCCAGGCCTGATCGGAACCGGCCTTGCGGGAGGTGACCTCCACACGGTCCGCGACCATGAAGGCTGCGTAGAAGCCGACGCCGAACTGACCGATCAGGTTCGGGCGATCTTCGGGCTTTGCCGAATTTAGCTTTTCTCCGAAAGCGCGCGTGCCGGAGCGGGCGATCGTGCCAAGGTTCTGGGCCAGTTCGTCATGGGTCATGCCCACGCCGTCATCAGAGATTGTCAGCTCTTTCTGGCTCTTGTCCGGATTGATGCGGATGGACGCATTCTCGGGAAGCGCCAGAGCGCTGTCTGTCAGGGCTTCGAAACGGCGCTTGTCCGTCGCGTCCGCCGCATTGGCGACGAGTTCGCGCAGAAAGATTTCACGATCCGAGTAAAGGGCATGGACCACAAGGTCCAGCAGCCGTCCAACCTCTGCACTGAATTCATGCTTTTCGGCGGACTGCTGGTTGTTCGTTTCACTCATCTCATCAATCTCCGTTCAGGAAAGTGATCTGGATATGCGATGTCACAAACGGTTTTTCAACCGGGATCAGTGGCCCGATCAGAGGTAAGAGGCCAGCGTCATGCCTTTCATGTCCGCAATAAGGGAATAGGACGCCTGAAGCTGGTTGTTGGTATCCGTCACCTGCGTGGAAACCTGTGCAAGATCAGCGTCTTTCACCTGACCGAGCTGGGTCGTCAAAGCCGAGGACATCTGGGTCAGCATGGCGGTCTGGTTGGTCAGGCTGTTCTGCTGGACACCCAGCAGGCCGCTCATGGTGCCGAGGCCGCTCGTGACCGTATTCATGGAGCTTTGAAGGCCGGAAATCAGGCTCGCATAGTCCGCAGTGCTGGTTGAAGACGAGCCGAGGGAGGCGACCACCATCAGATTGCGCATGAGATCGCGGATCGGGGAGGTAGTGGACGTGGATGTCGCGCCCTGTGTGGCGACCATCCCGACGGACACTGTTTCAGACTGCCCGACGACGACGCGCGTGTTCTGCTGCTGCGCCTGATCGGGGGATGTGGAAAGCGTTGCGGAGAAAGGCTGTCCGGCAGCCGTATTGCTGGCCAGGTTTTCCGTTGTGTCGAGCACGCTCTGCGCTCCGTCCGAACCGAGCTGGCTGACGGCCTGTGCGATCTGGGTCGCGAGGTCCGACGTGCCCAGATCCGTGCTGACGGGGGCCGTCGTGTTCTGCTGCCCGGCGAAGACGTAGCTGTCGCCCTGTCGGGTGTTGAGCAGGTTGCCCAGGGAGGCCAGGGCCGACTGGGCGGCAGAGGCAGCCGTCGTGACGGTTGAGTAGGACAGCGTGCTGCCCAGAGTTGAGAGCGAACTCGTCAGGTCCTGGGCGATGGTGGAAATCTGGGACAGGGAACTCTGTGTTGTGGTCAGTGTCGTCTGGGCGTTCGTGACGTTGCTGTTCCAGGCGGCAACCTGCGTGATGGCGGGCTGAAGCGCGAGGGCCTGTGTCCGCGAAGACCCGAGATCGGCATAGCTGCTGGCCATAACGCCGGTTGTGGCCTGAAGCTGGAGGGAGTCTTTCGCCTGCGACAGATTCTGGACGCCGAGAAGAAGCTGGCTGGAGATTCCCCCGAAGCCGAAGCTGGAGATGGTTCCGGTCATGATCAGGTTCCGATTGCGCTCAGCAGGGCGCTGAACATTGTCTGGACGGTCGAAACGACCTTGGCGTTGGCAGCGTAGGCGTTCTGGAGCGTGACGATATTCGCCATTTCCGTGTCGATGGAGACGGTGGACGTTCCGGAAAGATTGGACGTCAGGCTGCTCTGCGTTGTCTGCGACAGAGCGAGACCACTGCTTGCATCGCTGGCCGTGGCCGCCTGATTGGCGGTCAGGGATGTCGCAAGGGAAATGATTTTCTGGTTGCCCGTGTATCCCGTGGACAGGGTTCCGGTCATTCCAAGATTGCTGCTGGGCGCGGCCGTCTGGGCGGTTCCGGAAGCATCGGAGGTTGTTCCGAACGTATAGCTCAGGACGTTCTGGATGGTCTGGGTGCCCGACGTCGTGCTGTCAAGCAGTTGGGACGGGTCGCTGGAATAGGTGCTGGAGACGCTGATGTCCTGCGAGAAACCGACGCTGCCGGCAGGAACAAGGTCTGTCTGGGAAGTTCCCGGAACGACGCCGTTTGTGCCCGATGTCGTGAACAGGGACATGCCCTGGGCCTGAAAGCGGGTGGCGACCGTCGAAGACAGGGAGTCCAGCTGCGCCTGCATGGTGGGGAGCGTTGTATCGCGTAGGGTGATGTTTGCGCCCAGCGTCCCGCCCGTCAGGTGGGTGGTGACATCGCGGCCATTCAGGGTGATGGGGGGGATAGTGTTGCTGGACGATGTGCCAGGATAGGTCGTGCTGACCGAAATCTGGGCAGAAGACGTGGTGAGCGGCCATGTGGACGAGACGGTTGCGCCACTGGAACTGCTAGTGTCGCGCGTAGGCAGGGTGATGCCGTCGGCCGTGGCGATGGTCATGTCGCCGTTTGCGGACTCGGACCATGAGACGGAAAGCTCGGAGGACAGGGAGGAGAGGGCCGTATAGCGCTGGTTTTCCAGCGCAGCCGTGTCCTGACCGGTGCTTTTGAGGTTCATGATCTTGGTGGACAGGGTGCCGATCGTGGTGAGGTCGGTATTGATGTCCGAGACCGAGGAAACGACAGCATTCTGGGCCGTTTGACGCTGGGTCTGATAGGCCGAAGCCAGCGTGTTGACGGACTGGGCGAAGGTGGACGCGGCGGAGACGACCGTGCTCTGGGCCGAGGCGCTGTCGGGAGTGGAGGTCAGGGATGTCAGGGCGGACTGAAGATTGCCCAGTTCATCCGAAAGCGTTCCGCTGCTGCCGGATGTGGCGCTGGTAGAGCCCTGAAGTGCTGTGATGTTGGACAGGGAATTGCTGGTGGCCGTATAGGCCGCAACGTCCGTGTTCTGAGCGTAAAGCGCCTTCTGGACCTGCTGGTTGGTCGCGAGTGTGGTGGCGGCGGTGCGGACACCGTTGCCTGTGTTGCCAGCCACGCTCGACTGGACGTTGGCGCTTTCCTTGATGTAGCCGCTTGTCCCCGCATTGGAAACGTTGTTGGAGGCAACGGCCATGGCATTCTGAACGACATTCAGGCCGGAAGTTGCAATCGAGAGTGCGCTGTTCAGTCCCATGGAGCCGGTGTCCCTTCAGTCGTGCTTACTGGATCATCGCCAGGGTTGTTTGAAGAAGCTGGTCGGCCGTGGAGACGACTTTCGTGTTCGCGCCATAGGCCTGCTGCGCCACAATCAGCTTGCTGAGATCACCTGTCAGATCGGTGGTGGATTCTTCGACCGAGGCCGTGCTCAGGGTGCCGGCACCATTGGTATTGACGGCGTTGATCTGCGGGGTGCCGGACTGTGAGGTGGCGGTGTAGGCCTGTCCGTTCTGGGGAGAGAGGCTGTTGGGGTCGGCGAAGGTCGTCAGCGGGATCTTGGCGACGAGCTGGGAGTAGCCGTTGTCGAAGGTTGCCATGACCGAGCCGTCCGTCTGCATGGAAATGCCGGAGAACGTGCCGGTGGTCACGCTGTCGGAAACCCCCGTGACGCCCGTCGGGGTAGAGCCGTCCGTTGCGAGGCTGACGCCGCTCGTGCCGCCGATGGTTCCGAGGCTGACGGTCATGTTCTGGGGCGCACCGTCATATTCGAAGCTGGCCGTAGAGCCGGAGGCCTGGGTCTGTCCGTTGACGGAGGCGATGGCGCCGGTGGAGGAATCGAACTTCACGGTCGCGCTGTTGGTCGCGTCATTGGGGTTGCTGACGGTCCAGGTGGTGGCGTCGACCTGCGTCCAGTTCAGGGAGACGGTCTGGGCGTTGCCTTTGCTGTCATAGGCTGTGGCCGACGTCGTGGCGCTTCCGCCGCTGGAAGTGGCGGTGCTGCCGATCTGGCCGGTCAGGGTCAGCTTCGTGCTCTCGGTCGGCTGGAACTTGATGGTGGAGGGCACCTGAATGGGGTTCAGCGTAGTGCTCAGGGTGCCTGTGGAGGCGTTGACGTTATAGCCTTCGAGGTAATAGCCGGACGTGTTGACCAGATAGCCGTTCTTGTCCTGCGAGAAGTCACCATTGCGGGTGTAATACTGCTGTGTGCCGAGGACGGGGGTGCTGTCGTTGCTCTGACCGGTGGCCTGCACGACGTTGAAGAACCCGTTACCGGAAATGGCGAGGGCCGTGCTGTTGGTCGAGGTCGTCACCATGCCCTGGTTGTCGTTGTGCTGGCGGGTGGTGGCGACGACGCTGTCGCTCAGGGATTCGCCGTCACTGGCGAGGCTGTTGTTGGTGACATAGTCCTCGAAGCTGGTGGTGCTGGCCTTGTAACCGTTGGTCTGGCTGTTGGCGATGTTGTTGGACAGGTCGCTGAAGGCGTGTGACTGCGAGTTCAGGCCGCTGACGGCGGTGTGAACCGCGTTGATGATCGAGGACATGGCATACTCCCGGACATGGAACAGGCTGCGGGTCGTATGCCCGAGCATCACTGCCGAGGATTCCACAGGGGATATTAAAGAAGTCCTTACAAGCGCAAAAAGGGCAGATTCGCCTGTTGTTACGAACGGAGACAAGGCTGGGACGGGGGCGAAAAAACGCTGGCGGCCTCTGGTTCTCCGGCCCTGAAACAGGCATGATACAGTGACATGCCAGAGCCAGATGACGACCCCAAAAAGCCCTGTATTCCTGACGATTCTCCGGTAAGACCGGCCAGATTCGTTCATGGCAGCATCATGCGTCATGTCGTGACCATGGCCGGAACCGGGGCGATTGGGCTGATGGCCGTGTTTGCCGTGGATCTGCTCAATTACGGTTATATTTCGCATCTGCATGACAAGACACTGACGGCGGCGATCGCGTTTGCGACGGCGGTCAGTTACGTGCAGGTGTCGGTTTCCATTGGCATGACGATCGGGCTCGGGGCCTGCACGGGGCGGCTGATCGGGGCGTGTCAGCATGCCGAGGCGCGTCGGATGGCCTCGGCATTTCTGGTGGTCATGGTGGCGATTGCGGCCGTTCTGGGCCTGTTGACGGCGACCTTTGCCATGCCTCTGCTCGGGCTTCTGGGCGCGCATGGCGAGGCGCAGGAGCATGCGGCCACCTTCCTGCACATCGTGTCGCCGGCGCTGCCGCTTGTGTGTCTGGGGATGGCGCTGTCGTCACTGCTGCGGGCAGTCGGGGATGCGAAACGCTCGATGCGGGTGACACTGACCGGGGCGGCTGTGTCCGCGTGTCTGGACCCGATCATGATTTTCGGGCTGCATCTGGGGCTTGAGGGTGCTGCGATCAGCACGGTTCTGGCGCGGCTGGCCATTACGGCGAGCGGATTTCTGAACCTTCGGGGTCATGCCATGCTGGAATGGCCGCAGCGTTCCGCTTTCGGGCCGTCCACGCGGCTGATTGGCGGGATTGCGGTTCCGGCGATTGCGACCAATCTGGCGACGCCGACGGGCGCGCTGTTTGTGACGCATGCGATGGCGCGGTTCGGACTGAATGCCGTTTCGGGGCAGGCGACCATCGACCGGATCGTGCCGGTGGCGTTTTCGCTCGTTTTTGCACTGACGGGCTCGGTCGGGCCGATCATGGCGCAGAACCTTGGGGCGCGGCAGATCCATCGCGTGCAGGAGGCGCTTCTGGCAGCGCTGAAGCTGACGGCGCTTTGCGTGGGCACGACGTGGCTGGTTCTGGCGGCGGCGCACACTTACATCATCCAGCTTTTCGAGCTTCAGGGTGTGGGCGTGGACATCGTGCGACTGTTCTGCTGCTGGCTGGTGCTGAGTTACATGTTTGTAGGGCTGCTGTTTGTGGCCAATACAGCGTTCAACAATCTGGGGCACCCGTTCTATTCCACGGGTTTCAACTGGGGCCGGGCGACGCTGGGGACCATTCCGTTCGTCTGGATCGGGTCTGCTTATGGGCCGATCGGGATTCTGGTCGGGCAGTCGCTGGGGGTGGTGCTGTTTGGCAGTCTGGCCGTGGTGACGGCGTTTCGGGTCATCCGGAAGCTGGAGCCGGATATCGTAAGGCCCTGAGTTCGTCGTTCAGCGCGCGTCGTTCAGCGTGTCAGCACGGCCCCGGAGACCGGTGTTCTGGTCCGGGGCGGCGGAACGGGGGGTCAGCGTGTGGAGAGCGCGCTCTGCTTGGCGGCTTTGAGGTTTCCCTTGGCGACTTTGCGCGCCTTGAGACGTTCGAGACGCTCTTTCATCGCCATCTTTTCGTAGCGGATGCGCTGACGGATCCAGTTCAGCATGCCTGATGCTGTCAGCACCGCGATGCCGACGAAGGTCCAGCGATCGAGCGGCTGTTTGAACAGGAAGTAGCTCAGCGCGACACCCCAGGCCATCTGGCTGTATTGCGGCAAGGCTACGCGGTTTGCCGGTGCTCTGGCGGTTGCGAGCATCATGCAGAGCTGTCCGAGGGCGGCCAGGGAGCCGTAGCCGAACAGGTAGAACCAGATCTTTGTGTTGGAGGGCCATGTGGCGTGGGCGAGCATGAGGAGACCGTTGCCGACCAGTGCGCCCATCAGGCTGGACCCGAAGAGCGACAGGCGCACGGTTTCCTTGCTGGCGATCCGGTAGGCGATCACGCTGCCCGCATTGGCGCAGGCTGCCAGAAGCGCACAGAGATGGCCCAGATTGAGCGGACGCATTCCCGGACGCAGCACGATCAGAACGCCCGCAAAGCCCAAAGCGACCGCAAGCCACGCCCAGAACGTCACTTTCTCCTTGAGCAGCAAGACGGAAAGGATCGTAACGAACAGCGGCATCAGGAAGGTGATCGACAGCGCCTCGGGCATCGAGAGCAGCATGAAAGCTTCGACGCTGGCAGCCGTGGCGACGAAGACGCAGACAGCCCGTAGCAGCCACATGCCGCGAAGTTTCGGGCGCACGATGTCGAGGTAGGATTCGTTTGATTTGCGGATGAAGGGAAGAATGAGGAACCCGAACACCCCGCCGAAAAACGCAACCTCGAAGGGATCGAGACCCCCGTCCAGCAGTTTGGAAAAGGCGTCGCTGATGGCGAACGCGGAGTATGCTCCGAAGGCCAGGGCCATTCCGGAGAAGAGGGTTTTGGTGTCCATAAGGCTCGGGGACTCTGACGGGAGAGAGGAGGAATCGTGCCGAAAAAATAACCCTGTGCCCTCTGAACGCATGACAGAGCGTTCGGGCCTGAATAGGGCATCGGTAATTGCGGTCAGGCTTCTTAGAAGAAGTATTATGGAAATTCAAACCCGTTTCCGGGACTTCGAATATTTTCTTTGACAATTACGGTATAGATTGGATGGTAACATAAATTTATTTATTAATAACATTTATATTGTTATTAATACGGAATAGGGCGTGGCTGGGGCAGGTTGAAGAAATCGACTCTGGTGTTCCTGTTCGTTATAGAGGCCGCACTCTTTCAATGTGATTTTCAGGGAAACGATCTGTGCAGTGTGAATGGCGTCGGTCTTACGACAGGCTGGTTCCGATGCTGATTAAAGAGCATTTCGGAGATCCGGGTGTGATGACCCGGCAGTTTCCCTACATGAAATCGACGTTCCTCTGGAAAGAGGATGATTTCATTCTCACGCCCGAAGCGCTCGCCAATCCGAAGAACAAGTATCATGGGCTTGAGCGGCTGGCGCTGGAGCATCATGAGGCCGGAGACTGGCGGCTGGCCGGGGAATACTGGCTGATTGCGGCGGGCTGGCGCCGGAACATGATGGACCCGGCCGACGAGCGGCATGTGGAAGCGCTACAGTTCGCGCTGCGGCATGTCGAATATGACAGGGCGCTGGCAGACTGGAAAAAGAAGAAGCTCAGCCGCAACGCCATGCCCTATCCCAGCCAGTTCGGGCTTGCCGACGACTGAAACCGGGATTTGCCTGGATCTATGGGGTGAAGACCTGCTGATAGAAGGCGAGTTCCCGTTGCAGGGCGTCTTCTATGGTCTCGCGGGCGCGGAAGCCGTGGGCTTCCTCCGGATAGACGTGCAGGGCGGAATGTTCGAGTTTTGTGCGCATGGACTCCGCCTGTGACAGGGGGACGACCTTATCTGCGCCGCCATGCAGGAACAGGACAGGAACGGTAATCCCCTCGGCCTGCGTGATGGGGGAACGTTTCAGATACACGGCCTCGTCTTCGGGATAGGGGCCGATCAGGCCGTCCAGATAGCGGGCTTCAAACTTGTGCGTTTCTTCGGCGAGGGCACGCAGATCCGTGACGCCATAGAGGGACGTTCCGGCGGCGAAGAGATCTGACTGTGCGAGAGCGCCGAGGACGGTCAGGCCGCCGGCGCTGCTGCCGCGGATGACGCAGCGGGCGGGGTCGGCGAGGCCGCGGTCGAGCACAGCCTGCACGCCGGCGAGGCAGTCTTCGATATCCGCGACACCCCATTGTCCGTCCAGTGCTTCGCGGTAGGCGCGGCCGAAGCCGGTTGAGCCGCGATAATTGACGTCAAGGACGGCGAAACCGCGCGAGGTCCACCACTGCACCTTGAAGGCAAAGGACGGATTGGCGCGGCCGGTCGGGCCGCCATGCGCCATGACGACGAGCGGGGGGTTTTCACCCTCCCGCAGGGCGCTGGTGCTGCTGGCTGGGGCGTAGAACAGGGCGTGGGCTTCTGCGCCGTTTGCGGTTGGGAAGCTCAGGGGGGTGGGGGTTGCGATATCGGCTTTCGTGACACCGTGCGGGAGGGTGACGCTGATGCGGAAGCGGTCGCAGGCTTCGCCGAGGCGGCCGAAGGCGATGGCGGCGGGGGCATCGGCCGGGGCGTCGATCCAGGCGAACTGTCCGTTTCCGAGAGGTTCGGGGACATTGACGGGCGTGCCGAGCGCAAGTTCGGTCCAGCGTCCGTTGTCTTCCAGCAGGACGTGGTTGAGGCCGTGGCGGATGCCGAGGGCCAGCAGACGGTTTCCGGGCAGGGGCGCCATACTGCGCTGTCCGAAAACCCAGTGCGGCAGGCCGATTTCGGCGTTGGCACCGTCGAGGAAATGGGGGTGCCAGCCTGTCTCGTCATGGGAAAAGCGGACGGGGGTCCAGCGGCCCGAGGCGTCGGACGTGGCGTAGAGCGTGCCGTCTGGGGACCAGCAGGGTTCGATGATGCTGCACGGTTCAGGTCCGTTCAGGTCAGTGACGGGGCCGAGTGTGCCGGTTGTGCGGTCGAAGGGGGCGACGAAAAGGGTCGTGGCGGTCCAGGGCATGGCCGGGTCGTTCCAGCTGAACCAGGCCAGAAAATTTCCATCGGGTGAGGGCCGGGGGGCGGCGTAGAAATCCGCGCCTTCGACCAGCACGGTTTCGCGTCCGTCAGCCTGCGCATGGACCAGCGTTGCGACGGGCACGCCGTCGCCGTGGCTTTCGCGCACGCAGAACACGGCATCGGCAGCCGGATCGAACGTCAGGTCGGCGTAGCGGTGTTCGGGACTTTCACCCGCCGTAGCCCATTGCGTGGAGATGGTGCCGTCGCTGAACCAGACGCCGCCACGTTTGCGATCGCTGAAGACGACCTGCGGGGCGTTGTCTTTGGCGTTGTCTTTCAGGCGCACGTCCCATGCGCCGCCGCCATATTCATGCACGCGGGTGCCGACCGAGTATTCCGCCGGGATCAGGTCGCGGAGTGTTCCTTCAGGGTCGCGGGCCGTGATGACGGAGCGGCCCTGTTCGTCAGGGCGGCTTTCAAGCCAGATGATCCACTCCCCAGCAGTGCGCAGTTCGGAGAAGGACAGGGTGCGTCCGGCCACGAGTTCGGGCGTGACCCAGGACGGCCAGTGTTCCGACAAGGCTGCGGAAGATGAGGGGGAAGGGGGCGTCATTTTTCATCCTGTCTCCGATGCCGTAGTATCGTAGCCGGTGGCACTCTCTTCCGCCACAGCTTGAACAGGACCAGGACACTGTTTCATCTCAGTCATTTTCTCGATCACATGCTGGTGCAGTATGGCTATGGCGTCGTCGGCATCACCGTCATGTTCGAGAGCATGGGCCTTCCTCTTCCGGCGGAGAGCGTCATCATCGCCGCTTCGCTCTATGCGGGCAGCACCCATCATCTTGAAATCCGCTGGATCGCGCTGGCCGCCGTGCTCGGTGCCATCATGGGCGACAATATCGGCTATCTGATCGGCCATCACTTTGGTTACGGCATTCTGAAAAAGCACGGCCAGAAAGTCGGTCTGACCGAAGAGCGGCTGATGCTGGGGCGGTATCTGTTCCGCAGGCATGGCGGGATCGTCGTGTTTCTGGGGCGTTTCGTCGCGGTACTGCGGGTGTTCGTGGCATTGCTGGCCGGAGCGAACCGGATGCCCTGGCATTCGTTCCTGTTCTTCAATGCGCTCGGTGGCATCTGCTGGGCCGGTGGCTATGCCTTTGTGACCTATGAGCTTGGCAAGCAGATCGAGAAGATCACCGGGCCGGTCGGGATCGCCATGGCGGTCGTGGGGGTCTGCTGCCTGATCGGGGCGCTCGTTTTTCTCAAGAAAAACGAGAAGCGCCTGACGGATGAGGCACTCCGGCAGGCCGAGGAAGACGAAAAGCGCGAGGAATCGCGTGTGGACAAGAAACCGAGCTGACACAGACTGGAAGGACAGACGTCATGACACAGCCCTCCGCTCCCGAGTGGTCTACCGACTCTCTTGAACGTCTGGACGGAAAGACAGCGCTCATCACCGGATCGACAGGGGGGCTGGGGTTCGAGGTCGCCTGCGGGCTGGCTAGGCAGGGCGCTGCGATCGTGCTGAGCGGCCGCAGTCATGACAAGGGACAGGCGGCGCTGGCACGGCTTCATGAGCGCGTGCCGTTCGTCAAATCGCGGTTCGAGCTGCTGGATCTGGCGTCGCTGGCCGGGATCGAAGCGTTTGCGTCCGCGATGCGCAGCCGGGGCGAGCCGATCCATCTTCTGGCGAACAATGCCGGAGTCATGGGGCCTGCGACGCGTCTGACGACGAAAGACGGGTTCGAATTGCAGTTCGGTACCAACCATCTCGGGCATTTCGCTCTGACCGGGCGGCTGCTGCCGTTGCTGGCGGCGGGGAATGCGACGGTCATGACAGTGGCGTCTCTGGCGGCGCTGAAGGGTGAGATCCCGTTTGGTGATCTGAATGCGCGGCATTCCTACAATCCGATGGTGCGGTATCGTCAGAGCAAGCTGTCCAACCTGCTGTTTGCGCTCGAACTGAACCGCCGGGCTGCGAAAGCGCCTTGGCCCATCCATTCGCGTGCGGCGCATCCGGGCTGGGCGGCGAGTGATATTGTCGCGAATAACGGCAGTCTGGACCAGTCCGCCAACAAAGCCGCGCGGTTCATGCGCAGTCTGGCGCGCAGTGTCGCCGGGCCGGTGTTTCATGCCATGGGGCAGACGGTCGAGGAGGGGGCGTGGCCGCTGCTCTATGCTCTTGCCAGTCCGCAGGCGCATGACGGCAGCTATTATGGCCCGCAGGGGCCGGGAGAACGTCGTGGCGTGCCGGGGATCGCGGGGCTGCCGGCTCTGGCGCATGTACCCGAACTGGCCGCGCGTCTGTGGACCGTCTCGGAACAGATGACCGGCGTAAGATACGGCCTGATCTGAAAGTCATAAAAGTTTTTGGTGAAGCTTTTTTTCAAAAAGCTTCGAAGACTGTCACCTTTTTGAAAAAAGGCGACACCCAAAAACTTTTGTTCGGGATCTTTCTCAGGGGCGAACGATGATCATGATGACGATGACCATCATCAGGATGGTGGGGACTTCATTGGCGATCCGGTAAAATTTTTCCGGGTGCTGGTTGCGGTCTTCGGCGAAGCCGCGACGCCATGTTCCGCAGGCGCCGTGGAATCCGGCGAGGGCGAGGACGCAGATCAGCTTCGTCCACCACCAGCCCGCGTTCCAGTCGATCAGCCCGGGAATGGAGGCCAGGGCGCCGCCTGCGAGGAATGTCACGATCATGGCGGGCGTCATGATCTGACGCAGAAGCTTGCGCTCCATGACCTTGAACCGCTCGCTCTCGGCAGAGCCCGGTACCACCTGACAGTGATAGACATACAGGCGCGGGAGATAGAACGTTCCGGCCATCCAGGCGATGAACGCCATGATGTGCACCGACAGGATCCAGCTCTGATACGTCGCGAGAAAGTCGGTCATGCGTGTTTCTGGCTTTCAAGCGTCCGGCGCAGCAGCGGTACCAGCTCGTCCAGATGGGCGATGCGGACCGAGCCTTCGACGGGCCAGAAGGGCGGTGCGGGCATGTCTTCGGGACGAAGCAGCACACAGGCCATGCCAGCCTTCCAGGCAGCTTCTGCTCCAGTATCGCTGTCTTCGATGACGACACAGCATTCTGGCAGAACGTCTTCGGTTTTTGCGGCGTACAGATAGACGTCCGGAGCGGGCTTGGGGCAGCCCATATCGTTAGCGGAGTGGACGCGGTTTTCGGGGAAATACTGGGACATTCCGGTTTTTTCGAACTTGGCTTCCATCTCACGGACGGAAGAATTCGAGCCGACGCGAACCGGCAGTCCCGAAGACCGTACGCCTGCCAGCATTTCGGGCGCACCGCCTACGGGTTCTGCGATTTTCTGCATCATCTGTACGAGATTTTCGCGCAGGATGACTGCCGTTTCGTCCGGCAGGGGATGACCGATTTCGTGTTCGAGTTCGGTTACGATCTGCGGGAGGGCCATGCCTGCGAAACGCTGATGCGCCTCTTCGTCGGAGATGGACATGCCCTTGGATCGGGCGAATTCCGCCGTGGCCTGGCAGGACGGGCCTTCGCTGTCCACGAGAACGCCGTCACAGTCGAAAATGACCAGTTTCAGCTGGCCTGCTGGATCCAGGGCGGTTGTCATACGGACCGTACCGCCTCGACGAGGGCCGCTACGTTTTCAGGGGGCGTATGCTGCATGACGCCGTGTCCGAGATTGAAAACATGGGGTTTTCCGCGCATTGCGTCGCGAATGGCCTGGGCTTCACGGATCATTTTCTCACCGCCGGAGAACAGGATCATCGGGTCCATGTTGCCCTGAAGGGTGAGGCCGGGAACGGCTTCGGACAGGAGTTCGGAAATCTGGGCCGGGTCGGCGACCGTGTCGAGCGCCAGCGTGTTGATACCGGTTTTCTGCGCGTATTCGCGGACCATGATGCCGCCGAGGCGTGGGAAGCCGATGAGCGGGGTGTTGGGGTGACGGGCGCGGATGTACGCGACGATCTGGCGTGTCGGTTCGATCACGTAGCGGCGGAATGCGGAGGGGGGCAGGATCCCGGCCCAGGAATCGAACAGCATCACGGCTTCCGCGCCGGCTTCGATCTGGCCACAGAGCATCTCGGCGGTACTCGAGGTCAGGGTGTCGATCAGGCGATCGAACAGGGCAGGGTTGGTCTGCATCATGCGGCGGGTTTCGGCGAAATCCCGCGATCCACCGCCCTCGACCATGTAGCAGGCGACGGTGAACGGGCTGCCTGCGAAGCCCAGAAGGGTCGTGACGTCTGGAAGCTCTTTGGCGAGGCGGGACAAGGTCTCGCGCACTGGTGCAACGGCGTCCTGTACGCGCTTGGGATCGAGCCGGGCGAGGTCGGCTTCGGAGCGGATGGCGCCGAGGACCGGGCCGCGGCCGTCGATGAATTCAAGAGACTGACCCATGGCCCAGGGCAGGATCAGGATATCGGAAAACAGGATCGCGCCGTCCATGCCGTAGCGGCGGATGGGCTGGATTGTCAGCTCGGTGGCCATGTCGGGGGTCATGCACCGGGTGAGGAAGTCGGCCCTGTCGCGCATGGCGCGGAATTCGGGGAGATAGCGGCCTGCCTGACGCATGAGCCAGACCGGAGGCGGCCAGACGGCTTCACCACGGAGGGCCCGCAGAAGCGGTTTCGACGAGGGTGAGGAAGGTGCGTTTTCCGAAATCATGCCGCCCACTAATCATAAAAGAAAAAAGAAAGAAATGCTGGAGGTTAAGATGATCCCTGTGGATACCGGGGTACCCGGCTTTCTGAAAATGTACCCCGTCTTGTTCACACTGTGTACAACTCTGGAGGCCGCAGTCTGCAAGGGAGTCGTTGATTCTATCCCGAATTGCCCACAGAGAGGCTGTGTACAACCCCCAGTTCCGGCTGGTGTACCGTACAATCCACGGTACTCGGTACTCCTTTCGGGAGGGCAGGTACTATCCCCATGTACCCCAGTACTGACGCAATGCCTTCACAGGGTTTCCTGCAGTACTCGTCCTTCTTTCCGCAGTCGATAGTACGGAGTCGTACATCATGATGTCTTTCAGTACTTCCCTGATTCTTGCCAGCGGGTCGTCAGCCCGGCGCATGTTGCTCGAAAATGCGGGTCTTACGGTGCAGGCCAGACCGGTCGATCTCGATGAGGAGGCGCTGCGGCGGTCCTGCGAGGCGCAGGGGTATACGCTTTCGGAAACGGCGATTGCCCTGGCGGATGCAAAAGCCAATCTCGCGACACGGGATGTGGGCTTTGATGATCTGACGGTTGCGGCGGACCAGATTCTCGATCTGGACGGGGTGGCGTTTGCCAAACCGGGCTCTGTTGCTGAGGCAGGGGAGCATCTGCGCCGGCTGCGGGGGCGGACGCATGTTCTGCGCACGGCGGTCGTTCTCTATAAGGGGGGTGAGAAAATCTGGGAGCATCTGGCGTCGCCGCGTCTGACGATGCGGGCGTTTTCGGAGGCGTTCCTTCAGGCCTATCTGGAGCGGGAAGGGGCGGCGATCCTGTCCTGTGTGGGGGCATATCGGCTGGAAGGCCCCGGAATACAGCTTTTTTCGGCTGTCGAAGGGGCGCAGGATGCCGTTCTGGGGCTGCCGCTGCTTCCGTTATTGGAGGAACTGCGGAGGCTGAAGGCGATTTCGGCGTGAAAAACTGCTGTCAAAATCTGTTTTTCAGGCTTGTCAGGGCGAAATCATGACGATATACCGCCCTCATCCGGCTCCGTCCCAAAGGGGCCGCAGATGAAACATGTGGGGCCATAGCTCAGTTGGGAGAGCGCCTGAATGGCATTCAGGAGGTCGTCGGTTCGATCCCGATTGGCTCCACCAGTTTCCTTATCCCTGAAAATTTAAAATCTGAAATTTCCGGTCTGGTTCTGTCGAGGCTGGTCTGTGTCTGTTGACGCGGGCGTTCAGCTCTCATACGGCAGTCGGATGCAGACCGGAACGCCTTACGCCTCTTTGCCGACCCTCATGGATGCTGACCAGCGGTCGCTCTGGGGCGGCTGGCTGACGCGGACGGTGCTGCCGTTCTGGAGCGATGCCGGGTTTGATCGCACAAGGCGCCTGTATCACGAGCGTCTGACGTTTGCCGGGGAGCCTCTGGTTCTGGAGGCATCGCGGCTGATGGTGCAGGCGCGGCAGATTTCGACATTCTGTCGGGCGGCGCTGGACGGGCTGCATGAGGCGTCCGGGCAGGCGCTGATGTGTCTGGAAGAGGTCGAGCGGCTTTATCGCCATCGGGACGGGCAGGCGGGGTGGATCTTTTCCGTCGCACCGGACGGAACCCCGGTCGGGACGAAGCGGGACCTGTATGCACATGCTTTCATTCTGTTTGCTTATGGCTGGGCGTATCGCCTGAGCGGCAATCCGGATTTTCTGGCGGTGGCGCGGCAGACCGTGCTGGAGCTGCATCAGATTTTCCGGGCGGAGCATGGCGGGTTTCTGGACGAGGTGCCGCTGATAGGTGCGGTCCGGCACCAGAATCCGCACATGCATCTGCTTGAGGCGTTTCTGGTGCTGTTCGAGGTTTCGGGGGACAGCTTTTATCTGGACGAGGCGCGGTCTCTGGTGCGGCTGGCTCTGGGGAAGCTCATCCAGCCCGGATCGGGGGCGCTCCTTGAAGATTTCATGACAGACTGGCGCCCGACGGCCCCCGCCGGGGGCAATCGCGTGGAGCCGGGGCATCTTTTCGAATGGTCCTGGCTGTTGCGGGACTATCTGCGTCTGGAGCCCGGGACGCCGGAAGCCGGGGCGATTGGCCGGGCGGCGGAAGGGCTGTTTGCGTTCGGAATGGCGCATGGCCTGGCGCGGGTCGGGGAGGGCGCCGTCGTGCGGGATGCCGTGACGGATGGGGGGCAGACCGTCGAAAATGCGACGCGGATCTGGCCACAGACGGAGCTTTGTCGTCTGCTGGTCTGTCGGAATGAGAGGCCTGATATTCTCCGGGGGCTGACGGAGCATTTCTTTGGAACGTTCAGTTCCGACCAGAAAAGCGCTTTGTGGGTGGACCGCTTCGACGCCTTCGGAAACGCGACCGTATCAGACGTGCCCGCCAGTTCGCTCTATCATATTTATGGTGCGGCGCGGGAGTTCTGTGGACGTTAGACGGGTGAACCCGTTGCAATCCTATGTTAGCGTCACTTCCGGTAAACATGTCGGCAGCGACGGTGACTTCTGACAGGTGCTGCCCTGAGCGTCTTCTGAAGGAGAAATAGGATGCGTTACTCGAACGGTCTCTTCGCGGGTCTTGTGGCCGCTGCTCTTGTTGCGTCTTCGGCCCATGCCCAGTCTATTCCGGGTGTTGGCAGTGCGGGTAATGCCATGAGCGGCATGTCGGGCATGAGTGGCATGACCGGGGGCACCGGCATCATGGGCAGCATGCTGCCGAACGTGTCTTCCGCCAGCACGGGCAATGTTGCGGGTGTTCTGAGCTATTGTGTGCAGAACAACTATCTGAGCGGCAGCAGCGCCACTTCGGCCCTGAGCAGCCTGACGGGCAAGCAGGACGTGACGTCCTCCAGCGATTATGCCGCCGGACAGCAGGGGCAGCTTCTGACGGGGGGCAGCAATCCGCTGTCGCTGTCGAGCCTCAAGGGGCAGATGAAGCAGAAGCTGTGCAGCATGATCCTCAACCGCGCCCAGAATCTTCTCTGACCTGTTCTGGTCTTCTCTTACTTGAGCCGGCCCGTCATGGATCAGTCATGGCGGGTTGGGTATTTCTGGAAAAAGGACAACTGGATCAGTGAAGTATCTCGTTACGGGTGGGGCCGGGTTTGTCGGAAGTCATCTGGCACAGGCTCTGGTGGATGGCGGACATGAGGTTGTCGTTCTCGACAATCTGAGCACGGGTCATCGGGCAGCCGTGCCGCATGGCGCACAGTTCATGCACGTCGATCTGGCGGATGCGGAGGCGACGGACCGGGCTGTGGCTTCGGGGCAGTGGGATGCGGTTCTGCATTTTGCCGCGCTGTCGCTTGTGGGCGAAAGCATGAGCCAGCCTTTCCTCTATCTGCGCCGGAATTACATTACGGCTCTGAACCTGATCGAGGCCTGCACGCGGCATGGCGTAAAGCGCTTTGTGTTCTCTTCGACGGCGGCGCTGTTTGGTGGCGATGACCGCCCGCCGCTGATTTCGGCGGATGCGCCGGTGGATCCGGGATCGCCTTATGGCGAGAGCAAATATCTGATCGAGCGGGCGCTGGTCTGGGCGGACCGGATCTGCGGCATGAAGAGCGCGTGCCTGCGTTATTTCAATGCGGCGGGTGCGGATGCACAGGGGCGTCTGGGTGAGGATCACCGGCCGGAGACGCATCTCATTCCGTTGACTATCGACGCGGCGCTGGGACGTCGGGCCGGGCTGAAGCTGTTCGGGAATGACTATCCGACACGCGATGGCACCTGTGTGCGCGATTATATCCATGTGACGGATCTGGCCGATGCGCATATCCGCGCCATGGGGCAGCTCGATGAGCGGTCCGTGACGTATAATCTGGGCAATGGTCTGGGCTTTACTAATCTGGAAGTGGTCCAGAGTGTCGAGCGCGTCAGCGGCCGGAAAGTGCCCTGGGAATGGGCGCCGCGCCGTGGGGGAGATCCGGCGGTTCTGGTGGCGGATTCTTCGCAGATCCGCAAGGAAACGGGCTGGGACCCGAAGTTCAGTCAGCTTGATGATATCGTCGAGACGGCCCTGCGCTGGCGTGTGGACCATCCGGACGGATATGGCGCTGCTTGAAGCGGTCGCTTAAAGGGGTTTGACCAGATCGGCCACGAGGCCACCGGTGGCGGTCAGGGCATCCTGGGGGGACAGTTCGATCAGGAGGCCCTGATGTCCGCCGTTGATGACCACGGGCGGACCGTCCATGCCGCATTGTTCGAAGGCCGTGGGGACGGCGCTGCGTTGTCCGAAGGGGCTCACGCCGCCGATGCGGTAGCCGGTGCGCTGTTCGGCGTCGGGGCGGGAGAGCATCTTGGCTTTCCGCCCTCCGAAGGCCTGTGCCACGCGGGCGAAATCCAGTTCGCGATCCGCGGGCAGCACCACGCAGGCGGGGCGTCCGTCGATCTGCACCATCAGGGTCTTGAGGACGTGATCCGGCGACAGGCCCAGCGCTGCGGCGGCGGCCACGCCGAGTTTCCCTGCTGAGGGGTCATAGTCATAGACATGGCGTTCATAGGAAATGCCGAGAGCGTCCAGTGTCAGGGTCGCGGATGTGTCCTGCACGTGTTCTCCTGTCCTTTGCGGTCATCACGAGGGGTTCAGGATGGCAGGCAGGCGCGTCCGATGCTAGGGTCGGGGGCATGATTCACCCTGTGGTCCGTTCATAATCATGGCTGGCGGTCTGCTGGCCTGCATGCTGGCTTCGGCTTTACATTACCATCTGCCGCCGCGCATCCTGCCTGCGATCCAGCGGGTCGAGGGCGGGACGATGGGGCATGTCAGCACCAATACGGACGGCTCGGTCGATATCGGGCTCATGCAGATCAATTCGCGCTGGATTTTGCCGATCGCCTCCATGACCCGTCAGCCCGTGTCGCAGGTTGCGGCGCGTCTGGCGCTGGAGCCGTGTTTCAATATCGCGGCGGCGGCGATGATCCTGCGCAGGGCGCTGAATGAGGAGCATGGCAATCTGATGAAGGCGATTGGGGATTATCATTCCCGCACGCTGCCGCTCAATCTGGATTACCAGCGCAGGGTTGTGGCCGCGGCGGCGGCACTTTATCTGCGTCAGGGATAAGGCGTTCCGGTGAGGATGGTCAGGCCATAAATGTTACTTTATAACACCTGAGCCTTGACCCCTGCCCCGAGGACCATGATGCGTTTTTTTCCGGCTTTTCTGCTGGCTGTACTGATTTCAGGACCTGTAGCCGTTGCTCAGACCGAGCCGGCGCAGGTTCCTGCCCTGTCTCCGGCCCGATCCCCGGTGCGTGTGGTGTGCGTTGAAGCGGCTTGGTGTGATGTGGCGGCGCAGATCGGGGGGGAGGATGTGCAGACACAGGCTCTTCTGGCGACGCCGGGGATTGATCCGCATGATCTGACGCCCTCGCCCTCCATGGCACGCGCCATGGCAGGGGCGACCATCGCGGTGGTGAATGGCGCGACCTATGACGACTGGGCGCTTCCCTTTACGGCTTCCGTGCCGGAGCGGATCGTGGTGGCGTCTCTGGCGGGGTGGCGGCCCGGCGACAATCCGCATCTCTTTCTCGATCCGGTGGCGGTAGGGAAAGTCGCGCAGGTCTTTGCGGACAGGCTGTCGCATCGGCCGGGAATTTCGGCGTCGGACGTGGCGGAGCGGCTGGCGGCGTTCCGGAAAGAGCTGGAGGGCGTGACGGCCCGTCTGGCGGCGATGAAGGCCCGTCATGATGCCGTGCCCGTGGCGGCGGTAGAGCCGGTCGGGGAGACGTTGCTTCGGGATGCGGGGCTGGCGGTTGTGGATGAGAATTTTGCGCTTGCGATCATGAACCATGCGGAGCCGTCGCCGCGCGATGTGGCGCAGGTCGATATGCTGGTTGACGGGCGGAAGGTGCGGATGCTGATGACCAATCCGGCCATTCATTCGCCGCAGATCGACCGGCTGGTGGATCGGGCGCAGGCTGTGGGCTTGCCGGTCGTGGCGATTGGGGAGACTTTGCCACCAGGGCAGTCCTGGCAGGGCTGGGTTCATGGCATTCTTCAGACGGTGGAGCAGGCGCTGGGTGATGGCGGAAAATAAACGGGTCTGCTGTCAGCCGGAGCGTGGGCTGGTTTTGCGGGACGTGACGCTCACGGCGGGATCGACCTGTGTGTTGCGGGAGGCGTCCCTGATGGTGCCGCTTTCGGGCATGACGCTTCTGTCGGGGCGGAACGGGGCGGGGAAGTCCACGCTGCTGCGGGCGATGCTGGGGCTGATCCCGCTTCAGGCGGGCGAAATTCTCACGCATGGTCTGTCGCCGGCGCAGGCCCGGCAGCATATCGGTTACATGCCGCAGAGTGTGACGGATGCGGCGTTGCTGCTTCCGGCGGTCAGTCATGTGCGGGCGGCGGTGGACGGCGTGCGCTGGGGGCTGCCGCTGCGTCTGCGGTCTCGGCGGGAAGAGGCGGACCGGCTTCTGGCGCTGACGGGGGCTTCGGCGTTTGCGCATCGTCCGCTGGGGCTGCTGTCCGGCGGGGAGCGTCAGCGGGTCGGGCTGGCGCAGGCTCTGGCAGGGAATCCGGATCTGCTGTTGCTGGATGAGCCGCTGGCGGCGCTCGATCAGGCGGGGCAGGAGCGGACGGTGCGTCTGTTGCGGGATCTGACGGAGCGCCTGGGGATCGGGATTGTTCTGACGTCTCATGAAACCGAGGCCCTGTCCGGGGCTGTGACGCGGGTTGTGCAGCTTGCGGACGGGGGGCTGCATGTTCGAGTTTGATTTCATGCGCCATGCCTTTGTGGGCGCGGCGGTTGTGTCTGTTCTGGCGGGGACGGTGGGCTGGTTCCTGATGCTGCGGCGTCAGGCGTTCGCGGCCCATGCGCTGTCGCATATCGGATTCAGCGGGGCGGCCGGAGCGGTCTGGCTTGGCTTTCCGCCGCTTTCGGGAATGGTGGTGTTCAGTCTGATGGCGGGGTTCGTTATCGGGGCTGAGCGCGAAGGGGAGCGCGGCGTTCCCGCCCAGCGGGACAGCACGATCGGGCTTGTTCTGGCGGCCAGTCTGGGGCTTGGGGCGTGGTTCCTGCATATGAGCAACCGGGGCTCCAGCCTTGCGACCACGCTGCTGTTCGGGGATGTTCTGGGCATTGATGTGCCGACGCTGGAGGCGCTGTGCGGGGTGGCCGTGCTGTGTCTGGGGCTGCTGGCGTTTCTGGGGCGTCGGCTGCTGTTTGCCAGTCTGGCACCGGAAGTGGCGCGGGCGCGGGGTGTTCCGGCGCGGCTGGTGTCGGTGGTGTTCATGGCTGTGGCGGCGCTGGCCTGTGCGGCCTGTGCGGAAGTGGCCGGGGCGCTTCTCGCGTTCAGTCTGATGATCGGGCCTGCCGCGACGGCTCTGAAGCTCGGGCTGGGACCGTTGGCGGGGATTGCCGTTTCGGTCGGGCTGGCGCTGGGATTATCGTGGGGTGGACTGATGCTGTCCTGGGTGACGGATGCGCCAGTTCCGTTCTGGATCGGGCTTGGGGCTGCCCTGTCCTATGCGCTGGCCGATCTGTGGCGGCGGTTCAGAAGTCCGTAGCGTTCGTCAGCTTGAAATGCACCAGAGCGATGAATGCAGCCAGCATCACATGCATGATGATCAGCGCTTTCGTACCAATAACGGGAACATCGTTGGTTGTATCGGGTGTCTGCATAATGCGTATCCTGACGGTGTTGGGGGGGAATAGTCAATCCTGAACGGATTTTGAGGACATTTTGCGGCTGTTTTCTGCCGAACCTGAAAAACCAATCGTATCGTGATATGTTATGCCCTTATGGAAAACGATACGAAAACAGTCCGAACCGGACGGGAGCATATTGATCCCGCGTCCATCGAAGTTTCTCCCAATGCCAAGCTGATGCTGATTCTGGCGGCTGTGGTCGCTGCGATCTGCGGCGGTCTGTATGGCTATGACACCGGCATCATCTCGGGCACGTTGCCTCTGATCGGGGATGATTTCCATCTCAATGCCACCATGAAGGAATGGGTTGCTTCCGCGATCCTTCTGGGGGCGATTTTCGGGGCCTTTGGCGCGGGCAGTCTGTCGGAGAAGTTCGGGCGGCGGAACACCACCTGTCTGGTCAGTGGCGTGTTCGTGGCGGGGGCGACGGCCTGCTCGCTGGCGCCGGATGTCTGGAGCCTGATTGCGGCGCGTTTCGTGCTGGGGCTGGCGGTTGGCGGTTCGACGCAGGTCGTGCCGATGTATATTTCCGAACTGGCGCCGCAGGAGCGTCGTGGCACGCTGGTCACGATGTTCAATGTGGCGATCGGTCTGGGGATTCTGATTGCCAACATCATCGGCTTCACCCAGCGTACGGCGTGGGGCTGGCGCCCGATGGTAGGCATTGCCGCAATTCCGGCCGCAATCGTGTTCGTTTCCATGTTCTTTATGCCCAAGAGTCCGCGCTGGGCGGCTGAGAACGAAGGCATGAAGAGTGCCATCATCCAGCTTGGCCGCATTCGCACGACCAAGCGGGCCATCCGCCGGGAAGTCCAGACCATTCGCGAGAACGCGGAAGGGATCGAGCCGCAGAACCGCGGTTGGCGCGGTCTGTTCCAGCCGTGGGTGCGTCCTGCGCTTGTGGCGGCACTCGGCGTTGCGTTCTTTACGCAGTGCGGCGGGCTGGAGATGATGATCTACTATACGCCGACCTTCCTGAACGATGCGGGTTTCGGCACGTCTTCCGCCCTTCTGGCGTCGCTGGGTGTGGCGGTGATTTACTGCATCATGACGTTTCTGGGCTGCATGTTCGTGGACCGGATCGGCCGCCGTCGTCTGATGCTCATCATGGGGCCGGGGGCTGCGCTGTCACTCGTAGGGCTTGGCGTGATGTTCCTGAGCCATCCGGCTCCGGGCAGCACGGGGGCCTATCTGATCGTGGTGTTCCTGCTGCTGTTCATGATGTTCAATTCCGGCGGTATCCAGGTTTGTGGCTGGCTTTTGGGGGCCGAGATGTTCCCGCTCTCGATGCGTGGACAGGCGACCTCGCTTCATGCCGCGACGCTGTGGGGGGCTGATCTTCTGGTGACCAGCACGGCGCTGAGCATGGCTGAAGCCATCGGGCTGAGCTGGACGATGTGGTTCTATGCGTTCGTCAATCTGGCGTCTGTTATCTTTGTGTTCTTCTTCGTGCCGGAAACGGCCGGTGCGTCTCTGGAAGATATTGAAGAGGCGCTGGTTGAAAAGCGCTTCCGCCCCACGCGCGGGAATACGCGGATCGTGCAGAGCGAAGACGAGGACGTCGAAGAAGCTGCGTGATACGCTTTCCCCTTCACGCAGAAGGGGAACCGACCAATGACGGATGTTATCGCACAGAGGGTTGCTGCCGCACGACGTGGCAGCAACCCTTCTGTTATCGGGCGTATGAAATCGGGCTGGCTGGTGATCGGGGAGACGCAGCCTCTGCCGGGATACTGTCAGCTTCTGGCCGATCCGGTTGTGCCGACACTCAATGATCTGCAGGGTGAGGCGCGGGCGCAGTATCTGGCCGATATGGCGGCGGTCGGGGATGCGCTGCTGGCGGTGACTGACGCGGTGCGGATCAATTATGAGACGTGGTGCAATCTGGCGCCGTCCCTGCATACGCATATCGTGCCGCGCTATGCGTTCGAAGATCCCGAAAAAGCCACACGTCCGGCGGGGACGGTTTACGATTATGAGGCCGCGCGTCCATCCAGTGTGGAGCAGAATGGTCCGTTCATGGAGGCCATGCGCCGGTTTCTGGGACTAGCGTGAGAACAGATACCAGATCCGGAACACCGTATTTTCGGAAAACCGCTGTCGCCGGAGGGTGGGGTATCTGAACAGCAGGCGTAGACGGGCCGGGAAGGTGCGGGCCTGCGCGATATCGTTCAGCAGTCGCATCGTCGGGGCGGACAGGATTTCCGGCTGGTTCAGAAGATGCTGCACGTTCGCATGAAAGATTGTCATGAAAGCGCGGGGACCGCGTCGGCAGGCGGCCCAGGCCCGTCGGATAAAGGAGCCGGTGGCGCCGACCGTGTTATGGGCATGCTGCCGGTAGTAGCTGACACAGCGGGTGTCGAAAATGATGTCTCCGCCCGCAGCGGCCGTCAGGAGATAGGCCCACCAGTCATGCAGGATCGACGGCGGCGGCGGGTTGTTTCGCAGCAGGTGGTGTGCGGCGGCGTTCAGCAGAACCGTATGGCCTGTGGCGATGTTCTGCGTCAGGGAGGCCGGGAAATCGGGTTTGTGTCGCAGGGGCGGGGATTTCTGAAAAATCACGAGATCCGCATTCGTCAGATACTGTCGGGCGCAGTACAGGAGCGGCGTTCCAACCGGGTGATGGTTGGCGGCATCCTGTGCGGCATTCATTGCCCATTCGAGTTTCTGCGGTTCCCAGATGTCGTCCTGATCGGCGAAGGCGACATAGGGTGTATCCGGTATGGCGTCGAGCAGATGGGCATAGGACCCGGCGACGCCAAGACGTTCATGAAGGCTTGTGATTTCGATGCATCGTCCCTGTCCGGGGCCTTCGGCGAAAGCGCGCATCCGGCTTTTTGAGTTATCGGTGGAAGCATCGTCGCGCCAGTACAGGGTCCAGTCCGTATGGGTCTGGGCCAAGAGACTGGCAAGCTGCGCGTCCAGATAGGCTGTGCCGTTGTATAATGACAGCAGAATGGCGATGTGCCGGGAAGGTTCGGCCCTTTTCTGTGTCATGTTTCGGCCCCCGGGCTTAAGGCCGAAAGATGGAAAAAGGGAATCATTCCAACGCAACGCCAGAGAAAGACAGGCAGTTGCCCCCTGACGGGAGAGGGCAACGGTCGGTCAGGCTTCAGAAAACAGCTTGTGAACGATACGCGCCACGCTGTGGCGCCACTCTGGCATTTTCACACCAAAAACGCGATGGAGCTTGTCGTTGTCCATCCGGGAGTCCTGCGGACGCTTGGCGGGGGTAGGCCAGTCCTCGGTGCGGATGGCATTGACCTGCGGCATGGTCTGACCGTGTTTCGCGGCTTCTTCCAGCGCTGCGACGGCGAGGCCGTACCACGTGGTTTCGCCGGAGCCGCTGGCGTGGAAAATGCCTCTGTACTGTGGTTTCCAGCCGTCGCGTTCGATCAGGGCGATGATGGCAAGAATGGCTTCGGCCAGATCGTCCGAGCTGGTCGGGTTGCCGCTCTGGTCTCCCACCACCTTGAGCACGGGGTTTTTCGCGCCCGCATTGATCATGGTGCGCACGAAGTTCTTGCCATGGGCGGAGTAGACCCAGGCCGTGCGCAGGATGATGCTTTTGATGTTCGCGGTCAGGACGGCCTGTTCGCCTTCGGCTTTGGTGCTGCCATAGACCGTCTCGGGAGACGTGGCGTCGTCTTCGGTATAGGGCACGCCCTTGTTACCGGAGAAGACATAGTCCGTTGAGACGTGAATGAACGGGATGTCCGCCCCTGCACAGGCGGCGGCCAGCGCCGCCGGGCCGGACGTGTTGGCGCGGGCAGCGCCCTCTTTTTCTGTTTCGGCCAGATCGACAGCCGTCCAGGCGGCCGCGTTCACCACGACCGAGGGTTTATACTTTTCGAAGGCAGCGGAGATCGTTTCCGGACGGTCGAAATCGAATTCCGGCCGTCCGATGCGGATGACGCGCTCATCGCCGAGCGTCTGGAGCGACGTGGCGAGCTGACCGTTGCCGCCGGTAACGAGGATGGGACCTGTGCCTGACATGGCCATGCTCACTTTTCGTACTGGAACCAGCCTTTGGATTCCGAGAAATTCGGTGCGACCAGGTCCTTGTCGGACAGGACGGCATCTGCTTCGGAAACGGGCCAGTCGATCTTCAGTTCCGGGCAGTTCCAGATGACCGCACGTTCTGACACCTTGCTGTAGAGCGAGGTGCATTTGTACTGGACTTCGGTGTTTTCCTCGAGCGTGACGAAACCGTGCAGAAAGCCGGGCGGAACCCAGAGCTGCGACCAGTTTTCGGCAGAGAGTTCAGCACCGACCCATTTGCCATAGGTCGGCGATCCCGTGCGGGCATCGACGGCCACGTCCCAGATGGCACCGCGCGTGACGCGGACCAGCTTGCCCTGTGCGTAGGGGGCAAGCTGGCAGTGCAGGCCACGGACGACGCCCTTCTGGCGGGACAGGCTCTGGTTGTCCTGAACGAAGGGCAGCGTGATGCCGGCATCGTTCATGCGATCCACATTATAGGTTTCGGAGAAGAAGCCGCGATTGTCACCAAAACGGGGAGGCGTAACGAGAATGACCTCTGGAATGGAAAGACGTTCGACCTTCATGCTGAAGTCCTGTTCTGAGAATTGCTCAAGAGAAAGAGGGTCCGCCCGCCGGCCGATGCGGGCTGGAATCTCCGGGGGGCAATCAGCTGTCGGCCAGTTCCCGAAGCAGGCGGCCGAGTTCGGTCTTGCCCATGTTCTTGGCGTGCTCGCGAAGCTGGTCGGCGTTGATGAACTTGTTGCGGAAGGCGACCTCGGCGGGAGAGCCGACCAGCATGCCCTGACGGGACTGGATGGTCTGCACGAAGGTTCCGGCCTGCATCAGGCTGTCGGGCATGCCGGCGTCGAGCCAGGCGCAGCCGCGGCCCAGACGGTCTACCTGAAGGGTGCCTTCTTCGAGATACATGCGGTTAAGGTCGGTGATTTCCAGCTCGCCACGGGGGCTGGGCTTCACTTTCTTGGCGAAGTCCACGACGCGGTGGTCGTAGAAATATAGCCCTGTGATGGCCCAGTTGGAGTCCGGATGGGTCGGCTTTTCCTCGACCTTGAGGGCGAGGCCGCTCTCGTCGAAGGAGACCACGCCGTAGCGCTCCGGATCGCGGACCTGATAGGCGAAGACGGTTGCGCCTTCGGGGCGGTTGGAGGCTGCGCGCAGCAGGACGCCGAGATGTTCGGAGAAAATCAGGTTGTCGCCCAGCGCCAGGGCACAGGGGGCGCCCTGAATCCAGTCTTCGGCGATCAGGAAGGCCTGCGCCAGACCGTCGGGGGAGGGCTGGACGCGATATTCGAAGGTGACGCCGAACTGCGAACCGTCGCCCAGCAGTCGCTGGAACTGGGGCATGTCATGGGGCGTCGTGATGATCATGATGTCCCGGATTCCCGCCAGCATCAGCGTGGAAAGGGGATAATAGATCATTGGCTTGTCATAGACCGGCAGTAGCTGCTTGGAGGCTGCCATGGTCATGGGATACAGGCGTGTGCCCGACCCGCCGGCGAGGATGATGCCCTTCATGGGCTTGGTTTCGATGGTGCTCACTTGCTGGCTCCCAGTCTCTGGCCGGTATAGCGCTTGGAGCGGATTCCTTCCCACCAGGCGCGGTTGTCGAGATACCACTGAACCGTCTTGCGCAGACCGCTTTCGAAATCGTGCGTCGCTTTCCAGTCGAGTTCCTTCTCGGCGTGAGACGGATCGATCTCGTAGCGGAAATCATGGCCGGGGCGGTCGGTGACGAAGCGGATCAGGCGCTCGCGCGGGCCGGCCGGGTCCGGCTGAAGCTCGTCGAGGACGGCGCAGATCTTCTTGACGACTTCAAGATTAGTGCGGGGCTGGCGGGCACCGATGGCATAAGTTTCGCCGGGCTTTCCGGTTTCGACCGCCTTGACCAGAGCTTCGGCATGGTCCTCGACGAACAGCCAGTCGCGGACGTTCTCACCCTTGCCGTAAACCGGAAGATCGCGGCCTTCGATCGCATTGATCGTGACCAGCGGGATCAGTTTTTCCGGGAAGTGCCAGATGCCGTAATTATTGGTGGTGTTGGTGACGAAGGTCGGCAGGCCGTAGGTGTGGAACCAGGCGCGGACCAGATGGTCGGACGACGCCTTGGAGGCCGAGTACGGGCTGCGGGGATCGTAGGGGGTGGTTTCGGTGAAGGGTGGATCGTTCGGCTCCAGATGGCCGAAGACTTCGTCCGTGGAAATATGATGGAAGCGGAAGGCCTGCTTTTCGGAGTCTCCCAGTGTGTTCCAGTATTTGCGGGCCGCTTCGAGCAGGGAGTAGGTGCCGACGACGTTTGTCTGGATGAAAATGCCGGGGCCGTCGATCGAGCGGTCCACATGGCTTTCGGCCGCGAGATGCATGACGGCGTCGGGGCGGTATTCCTCGAACAGGCGCTGCATTTCCACGCCGTTCACAATATTGGCACGGGCGTGGGAGTAACGGGGATCGCCTGCGACTTCGCTGACGGTATCTTCCGAGGCTGCATAAGTCATGCAGTCAACATTCAGGACCGAATGGTCCGTGTTCCGGATCAGATGGCGTATCACGGCCGATCCTATGAAGCCGCAACCGCCTGTCAGCAAAATCCGCATTTGAACCTCTTGGTTAAAATCAGGGTCTGAACCCCTGCAGAGTTATTTGATCTTACAGTGTTGTTGGAACAGCGCAAATAACGCTGCGAGAGCTTCGGCAACATCGCTAAGATGATTTTCACGGACTGCTTTCGCCTCTCGCGCTGGCCGGGCTGATGGGCTAATCCCACAGTCGTGCGGAGGCAGGAGAGGCAGGCATGCTGGCTGATACTTTGACACGCTCCCTGACGGATGTTCTGGAGCGGCCCGATCTGCGGGTGATTGCGGACGGGCTGGTTCCGATCCTGGATGTGTCACTGCCGCTTCCGTTCCGGATCGAGGGAGAACTGGTGCCGGGGCAGGCTTTCTGTCTGCACACCGCGACGCTCAAGCTCGGCGCGCTGTGTCTTGAGGCGCCGCGCCTTACGCCGACTTTCCTGCGTCATGCCATTGAACTGATGCGACTTCTGGAGCCGGGCGCCAATCCGTTTCTGGCCAGTTTTGCCGCGGCGCGCGTGGCGGTGCTGTTTCATGCGCTTGATACCGGAGATGTCGCCCCGCTTCCGTCCTGGCTGGCCGTGTTTGCGGGCGACGTGCCCGACGTGCCGAGCCTGTTGCAGAGCTGGGAGACGCTGAGCGCGTTTCTGCCGGATCTGCCGCCTTTCACGTTGGCCGAAGCCGGACGTCTGCAAGGGATTCTGGCCCGGTTGTGGCCTGTTCTGGCGCCCGCCGAAAGCCTGATGAGTGGGGGCGGGGATTCCCGGCTGGCCGTTGATCCGCATACCGGGCTGAACCGGTATTCCAGCTCCCATCGTCCCCGGCCCTGGGCGATCACTTTTGGGTCATCGACGGCGTCTTCGCTGTCCGAACGGGGATTTGGGGGCGCGGAGGCCGCCCGACGCATCATGATGAGTGCGCTTCTGGCCAAGCAGGACCCGGATCTGGTGCAGGAAGGTGTTGTGCGCCGGGCCCGCGCGGCTATCGGGGCCCATTATGATCTGCCGGAAGATGCCGTTCTGCTGTCGGCGTCCGGGACGGACTGTGAACTTGCGGTTCTGGCGCTTGTCGCGGCGGGGACAGGGCGTCCGGTAACGTCCATTCTTCTGGCTCCCGATGAAACGGGCAGCGGGGTGCCTCTTGCGGCCTGTGGACGGCATTTCGCGACGGACAGTGCCTGTTCCACGTTGGTAGGCAAAGGCGAGGTGATCGAAGGGTTTTCTCCGGAAACGCGATTGATTGGTGTCGATATCCGTGCGGCTGATGGCACGGCGCGGCCCGTTGTGGAAATCAACGCGCAATGTGCGGCCTTGGTGCTGCGGGAGGTGGCCGAGGGACGTCATGTGCTGCTAC
This sequence comes from Gluconobacter sp. DsW_056, assembly GCF_002153595.1. Taxonomy (NCBI): domain Bacteria; kingdom Pseudomonadati; phylum Pseudomonadota; class Alphaproteobacteria; order Acetobacterales; family Acetobacteraceae; genus Gluconobacter; species Gluconobacter sp. DsW_056. The sequence goes on along the minus strand of NZ_JOPF01000001.1, from coordinate 96,887 downwards.
ATCGGCTGGACCAGTCCAAGACCGGGCTTGCGGCGCCGGACATGGATCTTGTCTGGGAATTGTGTACCGAGCTGGGCGACCGGCTCAGCGTGGTTGTGGATGTCTGTCAGGCGCGACTGAGTCCGTCGCGGGTGGCGGACTGGGTGGAGCGGGGAATCATCGTCATGGTGACCGGCTCCAAGTTCTTTACCGGGCCGCCGTTTTGCGGGGCTATTCTCCTTCCCCCCGAAATCCGCCGTCGTTTGCCGTCCCTGTCACTTCCGAAAGGATTGCAGGCCTATGGCAACCGCGATGAGTGGCCGGAAGGTGCGGATGCTTCGGCGCTCAATAACGGTCACAATATCGGACTGGCCCTGCGCTGGTATGCGGCGCTGGCCGAAATGGACGCGCTGTTTGCGCTGCCCGATCCGGTCATTCGCAATCGTCTGACGCGGTTCATGACGGAGGCCGTTGCCATGGTGCGTGCCCGTCCCGTCCTGACCATCCTGCCCATGGGAACGCCTTTTGATGACGGGCGCTGGGATGCCGTTCCGACCATCCTGTCGTTTCTGGTGGAGGACCCGCATGCGCCCGGCCAGCCCCTTGCGCTGGAAGATGCGCGACGGGTGCATCGCTGGCTGAATGCGGATCTGTCGCCCTGGGTGGCGGAAGGAGAGGGCAGTCTGCTCTGTGTTCTGGGTCAGCCCGTCCCGGTGCCGCATCCGATGCTGGATGGACCGGCGGGGGCGCTGCGTTTGTGTGCGGGCGCGCGGCTGGTTTCGGGAGAGCCGTCGCATGAAGGGCTGGACGAGGAGCGCCGCTTGCAGCGCGAATGCATGGATGCGCGCCGGGTGCTTGGAAAACTGGAACTGATCCTGAAACACTGGGATGTTCTGCTGGACGCGAACCCTGTCCCCCGTTACGCCCCATTAGCATGACGCAGACAGATAAAGCGGTCCCGCACGGGCATTTTCTCGATACGCCGGAATTGCCGAAGGGCGTTACCCGGTTCTGGATGATTCGCCACGCGGTCGTGGAAGCCAGTGCGCGCAAGACGATGTATGGGGCGCTCGATGTGCCGCTGTGCCGGGAAGCGATGGCAAGCCAGCAGGGCGGCTATGCCACGCTGGCGCGGCGTCTGCCGACTGATGCGCTGTGGTACAGTTCACCGCTCCAGCGCGCGCGCGACACGGCGAGCGAAATCCGTAAGGCGGGAGCATTTTCTCAGGATGTGACGATTGACGGCCGTTTCATCGAACAGTCGATCGGGGAATGGCATGGAACGCCGCATACGGAGTTCATGTCTCTGCTGCGTCTGCCGCCCAATCCGTTCTGGTCCATTTCTGCCTGTGAACTGCCGCCGGGCGGGGAGAGCATGCTGGATGTCTGTGCGCGTGTGGCGCATGGTCTGGAGGATCTGGCGAATGCCCATGAAGGTGAGGACATGGTTGTCGTCAGTCATGGAGGAGCCATCCGCGCGGCTCTGGCGCATGCGCTGGGCGTTCATCCCGATACGGCACTGCGGTTTTCGATCCAGAACCTGTCCATTACCATTCTGGAGCGTATCGATTGCCTGTGGCGTGTCGTGACGGTTAACGAACTGCCAGATTTCCGGGGCTGAACTTGCGGGGGCAGTCTCTGGCTTTCAGGGGCTGCCGAAAAGCACAAAAAGACCCTTGGCGGGCTTTGGAAATTCAGTATGAATTTTTTTGGAAATAACCGGAGACGGGCATGGTGGGCACACAAGGGCTCGAACCTTGGACCCGCTGATTAAGAGTCAGCTGCTCTACCAACTGAGCTATGTGCCCATGGCCCGTCTACCGGTGGAGCGGCTTATAGCGGGATTTTGCTGGAAGCTGCAAGAGGTTTTTCTTCTTTTCTTCGCGTCTGGTCTGAAAAAGAAGAAAAACCTTGTTTTTCAGTGTGTTATTTCCGGTTGAGGAGGCGCATGACGCTTTCGAACTGCTCCAGGGACGTATAGTCGATCTTCAGGGAGCCGCCCTTTTTGCCGTTATAGGAAATATGGACTTTCAGGCCGAGGCGGGAGGAGAGGTCGTTTTCGATCTGCAGGATTTCCGCGTCCCGGGCCTTTTTGGCCGGGGTCGTGGTTTCTTTGCCGCTGGTAAGGGCTTCCGTCTGGCGGACGTTCAGGCCGCGGGCGATGACGAGTTTGGCGGCAGCGACCGGATCGGAATGGGTGAGCAGGGCGCGCGCGTGACCGGCTGTGAGGTCGCCGTTGCGGACATGCGCGCGGACTTCCGGCGGCAGGTTCAGCAGGCGCATGGTGTTGGTGATGTGCGGGCGGGACTTGCCGACGGCTCCGGCCAGTTCTTCCTGCGTCAGGGTGTAGTCCGTGACGAGGCGTTGCAGGCCTTCGGCTTCTTCGATCGGGTTGAGATCCGCGCGCTGGAGGTTTTCGACCAAAGCTGCGGCCATAGCGTCCGTATCGTCCAGTTCGCGGATATGGACGGGGACGCTGTGCAGGCCTGCGAGCTGTGAGGCGCGCCAGCGGCGCTCACCGGCGATGATCTGGTAATGACCCGGCTTTTCCGGATCGGGGCGGACGAGCAGGGGTTGCAGGACGCCGCGTGAGCGGATGGAGTCGGCCAGTTCGGACAGGCGTTCGGGGTTCATGTCCTGTCGCGGCTGGAAGGGGCTTGGGGCCAGAACATCCACGGGCAGGGACGAATGCTGCTGCGGCTGGGCGTTTGCGCGTGTGGCGCGGGCCAGTTGCGGCGCCTGATCGCCCAGAAGGGCTGCGAGGCCGCGACCAAGACGCGGGGAACTGTCCTTTTTGGCCATCGCCGGTTACGCCTTTGTCTTGTTCTTGTTGCGTTTGATCAGCTCGTCCGCCAGCGCCAGATAGGCGATGGCGCCTGTGGAGCGGGCGTCGTAATCCAGCACCGGGCTGCCATGGCTCTGGGCTTCGGAAATGCGGATATTGCGCGGGATGATCGTCTCGAACACCTGATCGCCAAAGAAGCCGCGCGCATCCTGCGCCACGAGTTCAGAGAGGTTGTTGCGCCGGTCGTACATCGTCAGGATGATGCCTTCGAGATGCAGGTCTGCGTTGAAGGCGCGGCGGACGCGGTCGATGGTCCGGACGAGCTGGCTGATGCCTTCGAGCGCAAAGAACTCGCATTGCAGCGGCACGATCACGCTGTCGGACGCGACCAGCGCGTTGAGCGTCAGCAGGCCGAGGCTGGGCGGACAGTCGATCAGGATCGTGTCGTAATGGCCTTCAAGCGCATGCAGGGCGTCGCGCAGACGGTATTCGCGGCGCTCGTCCCCGATCATTTCAAGCTCTGCGCCGGCCAGTTCGTTGTTGGCCGTGATGATCGAGAGATTCTCGAACGCGGTCGGCTGGGGCAGGGCATGGGGTTCGGCTTCCACCATCAGCGCGGCATAGGTGCCGGTGTTGCGCTGGTCGTAGTCGATGCCCAGGCCGGTTGAGGCGTTGCCCTGGGGGTCCAGATCCACGAGCAGGACGCGCTGTCCCTGACGGGCGAGGCCTGCTGCCAGATTGATGGTGGTGGTGGTTTTGCCGACGCCTCCCTTCTGGTTGGTGACAGCAATGATCCGGTTGGTGGGGGATTCGGTTTTAGACGACACGCTTGAAATCACTGACCTTGATGATGGCTCCGCCGGGGTCGGTGCGGCTGGGAACAATGGTGTGGCTCATGTGCCAGTCGGCGCTTGCCTCGGTCAACTCGGCCTGCGCCTTCTGACCTTTCAGAAACAGGCAGAACCCGTCTTCTTTCAGCAATGGCCGTGCCCAGTCCAGGAGCCTGTTGAGGGGGGCCAGCGCCCGGGCCGTGATGATGTCGGCCGGAGGGGGGGTGGCGGCTTCGATACGTTTGGCGATGACCGTCACCTTCGCGTCGCAGATGCGTCCGGCTTCCCGCAGGAAGGCGCATTTGCGCTGGTCCGATTCGATCAGGGTGACGGGGTTTCCTGTGGCGATGGCCAGAATGATGCCCGGAAAACCGCCGCCCGAACCCATATCGGTGATGGTGGCACCTTCGGAGATCAGTTCGGCAAGCTGGAGGCTGTCCTCGATATGACGGGGCCAAAGCTGGGCAATGTCCCGCGGGCTGACGAGATTGATTTTTGCGTTCCACTGCACGAGCAGGTCGGCGAAGCGATCCAGCCTTTCGTGTGTTTCACGTGAAACGGTGGTCATGACAGGGTCCTTACATGGGCCAGCAGGGCGACCAGCGCGGCAGGTGTGACCCCGCGCACGCGCTGTGCTGCGGCGAAACTGGTCGGGCGGGCCTGGAAAAAACGCTCGCGCATTTCGCTGCTCAGGCCGCCGATGGCAGTGTAATCCAGATCAGCCGGAAGGGCGATGGCACTTTCCGATGCGAGCTGTCGAATTTCACGATCCTGCCGGTGAAGATAGCCGCCATAGCGGGCCTCGGTCTCGACATGGCGGCGGACGCGCAGGGGAAGTTCGCCGAACCACGGGGCCAGCGTGTTCAGGATCGTGTGGTCGCCGTTGCTGGCGAGGACATCCAGAACCGTGCGCCGGCGGCCATCCAGAGAGACTTCGAAACCGACGTCGCGGAGGGCCTGCGGCAGGAAGGTTGTTTCGGCGGCGCGGGCCATGGCGGCGTCGAGTTCGGCTTTCTGGGCGGTGAAAGCGGCTTCGCGTTCGGACAGGACGCAGCCTGCGGCGATTCCTTTGGGCGTCAGGCGTAGGTCGGCATTATCCGCGCGCAGGGTGAGACGATACTCGGCGCGGGATGTGAACATGCGATAGGGTTCGCTGATTCCGTGCAGCGTCAGGTCGTCGATCATGACGCCGAGATAGGCGTCGCTTCGGTCTAGCGTCAGCGCCTCGTTTCCGGCCGTGGCGCGGGCGGCGTTCAGGCCTGCGAGGAGGCCCTGTGCGCCGGCTTCTTCGTAGCCGGTCGTGCCGTTGATCTGTCCGGCAAGATACAGGCCCGGCAGGCGGCGCAGTTGCAGGGATGGCAGAAGCTCACGCGGGTCCACGTAATCATATTCGACGGCATAGCCTGCCGTGACGATGCGGGCGTTTTCCAGACCGGGCATGGTCGCGATCATGGCGGCCTGCACGTCGGCGGGCAAACTGGTGCTGATACCGTTGGGATAGACCAGATCGCCGCCCGGATTGCCGGGCAGGGCTTCAGGTTCCAGAAAGACTTGATGCGAGCTGCGGTCGGCGAAGCGGACCACCTTGTCTTCGATGGACGGGCAGTAGCGTGGGCCGCGGCCGGCGATGGCGCCGCCATACATGGCCGAGCGGTGCAGGTTCTCGGTGATGATCCTGTGGGTCTCGGCGGTGGTCTGGGTGATGCGGCAGACGACCTGCGGGTTGGTGATGGCCGTCGTTATGGGGCTGAAGGCCTCGGGCTCGGCATCGCCGGGATCGGCCGGGAGGTTTTCCCAGTCGATGCTGTCTTTGGCCAGACGCGGCGGTGTGCCGGTCTTGAGGCGGCCCATCTGGAGGCCGAGCGCATAGAGCCGTTCGCCCAGACGCTTGGCCGGAGCCTCACCGATGCGTCCGGCGTCTGTCTGGGTGTGGCCGACATGGATGACGCCGCGCAGGAAGGTTCCGGCGGTCAGGACGACGGCGCCGCAGCGAAACGCGCGACCGTCTTCGCAGATGACGCCTGTGATGTGGCCGTTCTCTTCGATCAGGTCTCCGGCGGCGCCTTCGAGGATCGTCAGATTGGGTGTGGCGGCGAGCAGATCCTGAATGGCGGCGCGGTAGAGGGAGCGGTCAGCCTGGGCGCGGGGGCCGTGAACGGCCGGGCCCTTGGAGCGGTTGAGCAGTTTGAAATGGATGCCTGCGCGGTCTGCGGCTTTACCCATCAGGCCGTCGAGCGCGTCGATTTCGCGCACGAGATGGCCCTTACCGATCCCGCCGATGGCCGGGTTGCAGGACATGGCGCCGATCGTTTCAAGCCGATGGGTGAGCAGCAGGGTGCGCGCGCCGAAACGGGCCGATGCCGCTGCAGCTTCACATCCGGCATGACCGCCGCCGATCACGATGACGTCGAAATCGCTCACAAACTACTTCCCGATACAGAACTGCCCGAAAATCGCATCGAGCAGGGATTCAACATCAACACGTCCGGTCAGACGCCCCAGAGCCAGCATGGACAGCCGGAGTTCTTCGCCCCGCAGTTCCGGCCATGTCGCGGTCCGGGCCTGATCCAGATGGGTTGCGGCCTCCTGGATTCCGGCGCGGTGTCTGGCGCGGGTCAGCGGAGGCGCGGTTGAACCGGCCATGAGTTCGGACACCCGTTCGGACAGGACCTGACGCAGCGCATCAAGTCCTTCGCCGGACTGCGTGCTGATCCCTAACATGCCGGGTGGGGCTGGTGCGATGTCGATTTTCGTCCGGATGGGAATTTCCTGTCCGGAAAGGGTGTCGAGGCTCTCGTCAGGGCCGATCAGGTGGAGAAGGACGTCCGCCTGTTTCACGTGAAACAGCGCGCGGCGGATGCCTTCGGCCTCGATTTCGTCTTCCGTCTCCCGCAGACCTGCCGTGTCGATCAGACGCAGGCGGATGCCGTCCAGAACCCAGTCGAGTGCGATGGCGTCACGTGTGGTGCCTGCGCGATGGGTGACAATAGCAGAGTCGGTTCCGGATAACGTATTGAGAAGGCTGGATTTTCCGACATTGGGCGAGCCTGCGATCACCACGGTCAGGCCCTGGCGCATGAGTTCGCCACGATTGTCCTGAAGATGGGCAGACATTTCGGTCTGGAGTTTCGAGAGTTCCGCGACCAGCCCGTCTTCTACGTCCTGCGGCAGGTCTTCGTCCGGGAAGTCAATCAGGGCTTCCTGATGGGCGAGGACGAGGCGAAGGCGCTGTGCCCAGTTGTCGTACAGGCGGCTCAGGGCGCCGTCGGCCTGACGCAGGGCCTGTTTGCGCTGACTTTCGGTTTCAGCGTCCACGAGGTCGGCGATGGCTTCGGCCTGAAGCAGGTCCAGCCGTCCTTGCTGGACAGCGCGACGGGTGAACTCGCCGGGTTCGGCGGGGCGGGCTCCGAGATCGGTCAGGGCGTCGGCGACGCGGGCGATGATGGCGGGGCCGGCATGGAGGTGCAGCTCGAAGCCGTCTTCCCCGGTGTAGGACTTCGGGCCGGGGAGCCAGAGGGCGACGGCATGATCGAGCACGTCTTCGTTATGGCGCAGGGTGCGCAGGCTGGCGCGGCGGGGTTCGGGAAGATGTCCGTTGCACAGGGCGCGCAGGATCGTATCGCTGCCGGGGCCGCTGGCGCGCATGATCGCGATGGCGGCACGGGACGGGCCGGTTGCCAGTGCGAAAATGACCTGCGGTGTGTGGTCCGGGAGGGAAGAGCGCGTCATGGGGTTCTATGTAGTGCAGGAGGCCCCGTGGTGAAAATGGTTAGCCTGCAATGAAGGGCGTGCGGGTATGAAAAGTATGAAAAAAGGGCGGATCGTTTCCGATCCGCCCTTTTGTTCAGACTGTCAGGGAGTGTGAAACGCTTACTGTGCGTCGTCCACGCCCGTGTGGGTCTGCGGAGAGAAGGTCCAGCCTTCGCCGTAAGGCTGCGGCATGTAGGCCATCCAGCCCCTGCTGGAGACGTTCCAGCCAGCCGTGGAGACCGGTGCTCCGGTCGTGCGCAGCTTCTGGATGTCGGCAGCGGACACGGTTCCCGGTGCCTTGTTACCCCAGCCCTTGCGCATGAAGTTCACGACATCGGCCATCTGCTGGTCGGTGAGGTGGTTCTTGAAGCCGGGCATGGCGATAGCGGACGGTGCGGTGTTGGTCGGGGGCAGGATGCCACCGAAGGCCACGACATTGGCGAGCGACGTCGGATCGTCAGTGATGACGACCGGGTTGCCAGCCAGCGGCGGGAACATGCGGTTGACGCCCGTACCATCGTTCATGTGGCAGATGGCGCAGTTGTGCAGATAGACTTCCGCACCGGCATTGCCCTGAGCACCCTTGTCCAGCAGGGCGGTCGTCTGACCGTCATCCTGGCCGAGGTTATTGCCTTCCGGAACGGCCGGCATGCTCTTCAGGTACTTGGCCGTGGCGCGCAGGTCGTCGTCTGTCCAGTGCTGCGTGCTGTAGGCCACCACGTCGGCCATGCCACCGAAGACGGCAGAGTGGTCAATACGGCCGCTCTTGAGGAAGGTGACGATATCGTCTTCAGACCAGCGGCCCAGACCCGTGTCGCTGTTGCTGCGCAGGCTCGGAGCGATCCAGTTGTCGATCGGTGCGCCGCCGGACAGGTAGGCGTTGCCGCCAGCCGTTCCGTAGGCCTTGACCTGCATCGCAAAGCCGCGGGGCGTATGACATTCGCCGCAATGGCCCGGACCGTCGACGAGGTATTCGCCGCGTGCGACTTCCGGGTCGCTGATGCTTTTGTCTTCGCCTGGCGTCATGCTCGGGACGAACATGGCGCGCCACACGGCCAGCGGCCAGCGCATGGAGAGCGGCCAGCTGATGTCCGGCGCCTTGTTGGCGACGTCAACCGGCTTCACGCCATGCATGAAGTAGGCATACATCGAACGGATGTCTTCGTCGGACAGGCGTGCGAATTCAGGATAGGGCATTGCCGGGTAAAGCGTTGCGCCATCCTTGCGGATGCCCTTGCGGAGGGCCTTTGTGAAGTCCTCCAGGGTGTAGGTGCCGATCCCGTGTTCCGGGTCCGGCGTGATGTTGGTCGAATAGATCGTGCCGATCGGGCTCTTGATTTCCAGACCGCCCGCATAGGGCTGTCCGTGCAGAGCCGTATGGCAGGCGATGCAGTCTGACAGGCGGGCGACATATTCGCCACGCTTGATCAGCGCTTCATCGGCGTCCTGGGCATGGGCGGCGCCGAACGACACCGCCATGAGGCCGATTGCGGCCGCGAATTTCCATCCCTGTTTCATCTCAGATACCAGCCTGTCGCGAATTGATGCATTGAGCATGTCACGTGCCTCCTTTTACCGTAACGGTCGCCCGTTACGGATGGTCCGCCGTTGCAGGCTCAACCGGACCCTGGGGTACGTTGAGGAACTGGTCGTTGGGGACGCCCTGCTTGTTGTCGCGGGCTTTCACTTCGTCCTCATAGGACTCGTTGGACCGCTTCACGAGGTAGTTGCGGATGTCTTCAATCTCGGCCGGGGACATGGACGTGTCGAAGCGGTCCATGCCGTAGGCGGTCAGAGCGCCCTTGGCGACGAGCTTGTAGAACTTCTCCTGTCCGCGGATCGCACCGGACCACCGCAGGTCAGGCAGAACGCCACCCGAGATGCCGTTGTCGCCATGGCAGGCAGCGCAATACGTCTGGAACTGGAAATAGCCGTTTTTCGTACGGGCTTCATCCCACTTCTCAGGCGGCTTGACCGGCAGGAAGCCGAGTTCGTTCTTCGGCGGGAGTGCGTCCTTGCCGTCCAGTGCGAAAGCAATCACGCGGGAGTGGTTGACGGTCCAGCCGGATGTCCGGGCCACGCCACCGAGGAAGAACGGATAGATGCCGCCCCAGCCCACTTCCACCGCGACATACTGCTTGCCGTTGGCGGTATAGGTGATGGGAGGCGCGATGATGGCGCTCTGTGCCGGGAAGCTGAAGAGATCCTTGCCGTTCGTAGCGTCGTAGGCATGGAAATCGCCGGTTGCGAGACCCTGGAAGAGGAGGCCGCCACCCGTTGCGAGCAGACCACCGTTCCACGGACCCTTGTGGTCAACCGTGAAGGCTGCCTGCTGCTTTGCGGGATCCCAGGCCAGAAGCCAGCCCTTCAGATCCTTCAGGAACTGCGCCTTGTCGGCCTTGTGCTGCGGATCGGCATCGTCGAACAGGCCGATCTTGTTCATGTCCAGTCCGAGATTCCAGCTGTCGTGGTGGGCTTTGAAGCCACCCTTCTGCGGATCGTAGAGGAACGGAACCTGCTGGGCGGGGATGTAGACCAGCTTCGTCTGCGGGCTGTAGGCCATGGAGGCGAAGTTATGGCCACCCAGATCGCCCGGAATGCCGTACCAGGCCTTGCCCGTGAGCGTCCACAGGGCGTCAGGCACATAGTTCGGACGGCCCGTGACGGGGTCCAGACCTGTTGCCCAGTTTTCGTAGGTGTAGGGCTTGCCCGAGATGAATTTTCCGGTCTTCGCATCAATGATGTAGAAGAAGCCGTTCTTCGGGGCATGGACGATCACATGGCGCATTTCGCCGTTGACCGGCATGTCGAGCGTCATGATCTGCTGGACCGAGGTGTAATCCCACTGGTCCATCGGCGTTTCCTGGAAATGCCAGACGTACTTGCCGGTATCCGGGTTGATCGCGACGATGCTGCCGAGGAAGAGGTTGTCGCCCTTGCCTTCGGAGCGGAACTTGTAGTTCCAGGGCGAGCCGTTGCCGACGCCGAGATAGACGAGGTCCGTCACGGGGTCATAGACCAGCGAATCCCAGACGGTACCGCCGCCGCCCTGCTGCTTCCAGGCTCCGCCCTTGCCCCAGGTCGGATAGGCCTTGGACATCAGGATGTCGTCGGAGGCTGCGCCGTCGGGCTTGTTGTCGGGGTTCGGAACCGTGAAGAAGCGCCAGTCCATTTTGCCGGTTTCGGCGTCATAGGCCGTCACGAAACCACGGGCACCGAATTCGGCGCCGCCGTTGCCGATGATGACGCGGCCCTTGGCGATGCGCGGTGCGCCGTCAACCGTGTAGGAGCGCTGGTGGCCGAGCTGGGCTTCCTTGGGGATCGTGTAGACGCTCCAGACCAGCTTGCCGGTCTTGGCATCCAGCGCGATCAGGCGTCCGTCGAACGTGCCGAAATAGACCTTGCCGTTCCAGTAGGCAGCACCGCGGTTGACGGAGTCACAGCAGCCGCGATCGGCGATGTTGCCTGGAACCTTGGGATCGTAGGACCACAGGAGCTTGCCGGTCGCTGCATCCAGCGCCTTCATCTTGCTCCAGTTGGTCGTGGCGTACATGACGCCGTTCACGACCAGAGGCGTGCCTTCCTGACCGCGGTTCGTGTCCAGATCATAATGCCAGGCGAGCTTGAGCTTGCCGACGTTGTCCTTGTTGATCTGGTCGAGCGGGCTGAAGCGCTGCTCGGAATAGGACCGCCCGTAGGACATCCAGTTTCCGACATTGCCACCGTTATCGGCGCTTGTAATTGCTGCGCCCGTATCTTCCTGCGCAAAAGCGACGGGAACAGCAGCTGAGAGTGCCAGTACGGCCGCGCAGCTGAGAAGGCGCTTTTTCGTAACCTTGATCGGCGTCAGTAGACCAGAAGTCATGATCCAACTGTCCTTTTTGTAAAGACTGTTTCCGCTGTGATATTCTGGACCTGTGCAGTCTTGAAAGGGCTAGGGGAAAATCCTGTCCTCTCAATCCAACGATCAGTACCAGATACCGTCAGCATGAGAACTTACTGACCCTATTTTATTGTTTAAGACAAACACGGCTTCTGACGTTTCCGTGAGGGGCGGGGCAGGATGATCCTGAAACGGGCTATGATGTGGCTCCGCGAATGATTACACAGGCGTTCCGGAAAACTTCCGGCCCCCTTTCCGATACAAAAAAGGGCAGTTTTCCAACACATTACAGAGTATTGCTAAAAAGCCTACTGAAGCGGTCCAGTATGTTTATTTCGCATATTGGTATCACACGATATGCGTTAAGCGCATGGCTAAAAAGCCTCGGTCTTAATGGCAACACTGCCGGATTGACGGTTTTGAGCGGCTCGGGCACCGTGTCGTTCATGCCACAGCTATCCTGCCACTCACCTTTCGGGGCCCTTACCATCAGTGAAGATGAGGGCCAGATCGTCGCTCTAGACTGGGGTTGGGGGCGCGATCAGGAGGAGACTCCACTCCTTCTGAAGGCCCGCGATCTTCTGGAGCGTTATTTTGACGGGGAATCGGTCGATTTCGACACGCTGCCCTATCGCCCCTACGGGACTCCGTACCGCCAGAAGGTCTGGGACGCGCTGCGCCGGATTCCCTATGGGAAGACACGGACTTACGCGGACATTGCGGCCGAGGTCGGCGGGTCTGCACGGTCGGTTGGTGGGGCAGTTGGGGCGAATCCGATTCCGATCCTGATCCCCTGTCACCGGGTTGTCGGCCGGGCGGGGCTTGGCGGGTATTCGGGGCTCGGGGGCATCGCGGACAAGCATGCCATGCTGCATCTGGAAGGTGTGCTGTAACGGGAGGCTTTTTCCCGTCATTCCGGGCAACAAAAAAGGGGAGCCGGAGCTCCCCTTTTTCATGTCGGCCATGCTGATCCGGGATCAGTTGTTCATGGCTTCGAAGAAGTCGTTGTTGGACTTGCTGTATTTGAGCTTGTCCAGCAGGAAGTCCATGGCGTCCATCGTGCCCATCGGGGCGAGGATGCGGCGCAGGACCCACATCTTGGACAGTTCGGCGCGATCGACCAGCAGTTCTTCCTTACGCGTGCCCGACTTGGTGATGTCGATGGCGGGGAAGGTGCGCTTGTCGGCCAGCTTGCGGTCCAGGATGAGTTCGGCGTTGCCGGTGCCCTTGAACTCTTCGAAGATGACTTCGTCCATGCGCGAGCCCGTGTCGATCAGGGCTGTTGCGATGATCGTGAGCGATCCGCCTTCCTCGATGTTACGCGCGGCGCCGAAGAAGCGCTTGGGGCGCTGCAGGGCGTTGGCGTCCACACCGCCGGTCAGCACCTTGCCCGATGAGGGGACGACGGTGTTGTAGGCGCGGGCGAGACGGGTGATGGAGTCCAGAAGGATGACCACGTCGCGCTTGTGTTCGACGAGGCGCTTGGCCTTTTCCAGTACCATTTCCGTCACCTGGACGTGGCGGGTTGCCGGTTCGTCGAAGGTGGAGGAGACGACTTCGCCGCGGACCGAGCGGGCCATGTCCGTCACTTCTTCCGGGCGTTCGTCGATCAGCAGGACGATCAGGAACACTTCGGGGTGGTTGGCGGAGATGGAGGCGGCGATGCTCTGGAGCATCACGGTCTTGCCGGTGCGGGGCGGAGCGACGATCAGGGCGCGCTGGCCCATGCCGATCGGCGTCACGAGGTCGATTACGCGCGGAGTGTAGTCGCGCTGGTCTTTCTTGCCCTTGCCCCGCGGGGAGGTTTCCGTGACGGCGGCTTCGGACTGTTCGACTTCCATCTTCAGGCGACGCTCGGGGTAAAGCGGCGTGAGGTTGTCGAAGTTGATGCGGGTCCGGACGGTTTCCGGGGCCTCGAAATTGATGGTGTTGACCTTCAGCAGCGCGAAATAGCGCTCGCCGTCGCGCGGGGCGCGGATCTGGCCTTCAACCGTGTCGCCCGGGCGCAGGCCGAAGCGGCGGACCTGCGTGGGGGAAATGTAGATGTCGTCGGGGCCGGGAAGGTAGTTGGCTTCCGGGCTGCGCAGGAAACCGAAGCCGTCCGGCAGGATTTCGAGTGTGCCTTCGCCGTAGATCGCCTGATCGCGTTCGGCAAGGGTCTTGAGGATGGCGAACATGATGTCCTGCTTGCGCATGGACGAGACGTTCTCGATCTCCAGTTCCTCTGCGTAATCCAGAAGGTCGGCTGGGGATTTTTTCTTGAGTTCGGCAAGATGCATGAAAGACGCGCCTTGATGTGCCGGTAGTGGCAGACCTGATAGGGGGAGGGATGCGCGACCGTACAGAAGGCGGGGCCACTGAACGGGGACTGCTTGTGTCAGGCGATGATCTGTGAGGATTTCGCAGGACGGGGGAAGCAGGAAGCATCCGTAAGGAAAGGGAGACCGGGTGACGGGACGTCACCGGAAAGTCCTCCTTCGCTTACCGGAGCGCGCGAAGCAGTGTCAAGGCTCCTGCGCAGGCTCCGGATCACTTTGATCTATGTCAGATTTCAATCAGGCCTTCAGCATGGCCTCCGCAGTGCGGAGGGAGAGCGCCATGATGGCCAGGGCCGGGTTGGCGGCGGCGGCGCTTGGGAAGATCGAATGATCGGAGATCCACAGATTGTCGATATCGAAACTGCGGCCGACCGGATTGACGACACTGTTCCGGGCATCCGTGCCCATGCGGCAGGTGCCGATCATGTGAGCGGCGCGGTCGATGACGCGGATGTCCTTTGCGCCCACGGCCTCCCACATCTGCGTCAGCAGGCGGGCTGCGTGGTGGTGCATGGCCCATTCATTGGGGCCGTAGGAGTGCTCGATCAGCGGCTTTGGAATGCCGAAGGCGTCTTTTTCGTCCGACAGGGTGACGCGGTTTTCGGGGCGGGGCAGACATTCACCGTTGATGCCCATGCCAGCGGAGCGGTTGTATCCGGCGAGCGCGCGGGCGAAGGCGGGGCCGCGTATCGTGGTGCTGCGGGCGAGGTTCTGACCCCACGTCGCGGGCATCATGCCCAATGACTGCACCAGATAACCGCCGACGAAATCCGCGTCTTTCGGGCGCATCATGTCTTCGGTGATGGTCAGGGACGGGTAGCCGCGATTGGGGCGGATGTCTTCGTCGAACTCGCCCCAGACCTGGGTGGAGACATGGGTCATGTAGTTCTGGCCGACCTGACCGGAGCTGTTGGCGAGGGCGTTGGTCAGGAGCAGGCGCGGGGTTTCGACGGCACCGGCGGCGAGGACGAGGGTCGCGCATTTCTGGCGGTGTTCGACGCCGTTCTGGCGATAGACCACGCCGGTCACGCGGCCTGAACTGTCGCGTTCGATCGTGTGGGCGAAGCAGCCGGGGCGGAGTTCGGCACCATAGGCGAGGGCCATGGGAAGCCAGGTGTTGTCCGCGCCCGACTTGGCGCCGTTGCGGCAGCCCTGATGGCAGGCGCCGCAGTTCGCGCAGCCATGGCGGGTGCCGAAATGCGGCTGTTCGATATCGCGGGTGATGAGGGCGGCGGGGCCGTCTGCGTGGCGCAAACCGAGCGCGTCACAGCCTTCGCGCATTTTCAGCGCGGCGGAGTTCGCGGACGGAGGCGGGTAGGCGTAGCGGCGGTCTGGGTCCCATGGGTAATGGGCGGGCCCGGAGACGCCGATGAAAGATTCCACGCGTTCGATATAGGGGAGCAATTCGTCCAGACCGAAGGGCCAGTCCACGCCCTTGCCGGTTTCGGTGTGCAGGTGGAAGTCGCGGGCGTCCATGCGGGGCATGAAGGCGCCATAATGCAGGAGGGAGCCGCCGAGGCCGGTGCCGCTGTTGTTGCCGCCGAAAGCCTGCGGGTTCGTCCCGGCGGAGAGCCGTTCATGCAGCCAGTACAGTTCGCGGGCGGCTACTTCGTCGGGGGTGTGGCCCATGGCGGTAAAGGCGGGTCCGGCTTCCAGCACCACGACGCTTTTGCCGTTGCGGGCGAGTTCTGCGGCCAGTGGCGCGCCACCGGCACCGCTGCCGATGATGAGGGCATCGACGATGTCCGTTTCGGCGAATGTCTTCATGACGGTCGTGCTGCTCATTCGCTGGAGTCTGCCATCTGGAGAAGGGGGGCGGTGGCTTTGGGTTCGAAGTTTTCGCGGCTGTCGGGGCCGACGTTCGTGAAGCCCTGAAAGACGGTGTCGCCGCCGGTGAGGCTGGAGGAAATGCCGAGGGCCTGCTGGATGCGCGGGTCGCTCATGACGCAGTCCACGACCTCGCCGCGCAGGTCTCCGGACCAGCGTTTCATCTGTGATGCCGTGAGGCGGTCTTCGCGGTCGAGGCCGATCTGCCCGTCCATGACGGCGTCGAGCAGGGTGCCGCGCAGATCCGGGGCCAGATGGATGAAGCGGAGTCCGTGCTGGTCGGCTGCGACGTCGTCGAGGGTCAGGAGGGCGGATTCCCAGGCTTCGGCATCAGGCGGGAGATCCGCAAAGCGCCAGCCGTCGCGGGGGCCGGAAAGCGCGGCGTCGATCCGGGCGGTCATGTTGGTGTCTGTGCCAAGCGGCAGAATTTCGTCGAGGGGCAGCAGAATGGGCAGAAGCGCATCGAGGACGGCATAGGCTTGCAACGACAGCGTCCGGGGCTGCGTTCCTAAGACGGAAAGCCGGGATGTGAGGATCTCGCGGGTGCGGGCGGAGAGGTGGTCGGAGTCCAGAATTTCAGGACGGTCGGGCGGGTGGGACATTGCGGCCTCCTGTGTTTTGGTTTCAAAGTCCGGCGAGGGGGATGGTTCCGCCTCCCGCTGGGAACGAAGATGCAGTATTCTGCATTCTTAACCTTTTCCGGACATAGTGTCGGGTACGGCACAGACATTTCCCCGCTTCGCGGCGGGACGCAAGACAGGGAAGCAGCATGACGGTCGAAATCAGGGTTCCGGCGCTTGGAGAAAGCCTGACGACTGCGACTGTCGCGCGGTGGCTTAAAAACTCCGGCGACTATGTGCAGCATGACGAGACCATCGTGGAGCTGGAGACGGACAAGGTCAGTGTTGAAGTGACTGTGCCTTCCGCCGGGCGTCTGGAAGATTGTGTGGCGGTGGGCACGGAAGTCGAGATCGGCGGCCTGCTCGGGGCTGTGGACGAAACGGCGGAGGCACCGGCTGCGCCTGAACCTGTCGCGGCTGAACCGGCTCCTGCTCCCAAGACTGCGGCTTCGGAGCCTGTTGCATCGACTGTTGCATCCCCGGCGCGCGTCACGCCTCCCGCTCCGGAAGCGCCGAAGCTCGTTTCTGCCGCACCGGCCCCCAAGCTGTCTTCGCATGAGGCGCGGGAGCGTCGGGTTCCCATGAGCCGTCTGCGTCAGACGATCGCGCGGAATCTGAAGGCGGCGCAGAACACGGCGGCCATTCTGACGACGTTCAACGAGATCGACATGTCCGCCGCCAAGGCGCTGCGGGCGGAATACAAGGACGAGTTCGAGAAGAAGCATGACGGCGCGCGTCTGGGCTTCATGTCCTTTTTCGCGCGGGCCGTTGTGGGCGCGCTGAAGGATTATCCGGCGATCAATGCGCAGATCGAAGGCGATGAGATCGTTTATCGCGATTTCGTCAATCTGGGTATTGCTGTGGGGACAGAGCGCGGGCTGGTGGTACCGGTGTTGCATGATGCCGATCAGATGAGCTTTGCCGAGCTGGAGCGTCGCATCGCCGATTACGGCAAGCGGGCGCGGACGGGCGGTCTGAAGCTGGAGGAACTGTCGCACGGGACGTTCTCCATCACGAATGGCGGGATTTTTGGTTCGCTGCTGTCCACGCCGATCCTGAACACGCCGCAGTCGGGCATTCTGGGGATGCATGCCATTCAGGACCGTCCGGTCGTGCGGGACGGGCAGATCGTGATCCGGCCGATGATGTATGTTGCGCTGTCCTACGATCACCGGATCGTCGACGGGCGGGAGGCGGTGAGCTTTCTCGTCCGGATCAAGCAGCTTGTGGAAGATCCGAGGCGTCTGCTTCTGGATCTGTGATGCCTTTTGCGTGGCTGGTGCGTTGAAGACGTTTCAGTCATGCCGAACGCCGGACAGGTCTCTGTTCCCTCGCGTTCTGTCTGTTGTTCCGAACCCGAGGATGGTGCCCTGAAGATGCGTGATGTTTCCAGACTGACGCGGTTTGCAGTTCTGTTATGTGCGTCCACGACGATGGTCGTGGGGCTGACACCGCTGGCGGCCTGTGCACGGCCGGATGGCGCAGGTCCGGAACTGTCGACGCATCAGCCGGATACGACACCCTCTCTGGGAGCGTCGGTGCCACCGCCGGCCAGCAATCCGCCGACCGATACGCCCTCGCGACCCGATCTGGCGCCACCGCCTCTGGATATTCCGGATCTGCCGGTTGTTTCCGACGAAGCGGCCCGGGAAGAGGCGTCACGCCTGGCGGTGCTGATGAAGCATACCGTCAAAGGGTTCAGCACATATACGCCCGAGCGTCGCCGGGCGTTCCTGACGCTTGCGAAGGACGAGGTGACGCAGGCGAACATGCCGATTGCGCGGCCGCAGCTTATTGTGGTTGTGGATCGGAACGAGCAGATCCAGCACCTGGATTACGTTCTGGCATTGCCGGATGCTCCGTGGGAGTCTCTTGGGGGGACGCCGGTTTCGACCGGGACAACGGGGCGTAAATATTATTACATCACCCCGATCGGTGTTTTCCAGAACACGGCGGACCGCCTAGGTTACCGGGCGGAAGGGACGAAGAACAAGAACGGGATTCGTGGCATCGGCGCCAAGGGATCGCGCGTGTGGGACATGGGGTGGCAGACGGCGATGAAGGGCTGGTTGCCGCGACATGAAACCGGGCAGATCCGGCTGGAGATCCATGCGACGGATCCGCAGTTCCTTGAATGGCGTCTGGGGCATCCGGCGTCGGAAGGCTGCATTCGTATTCCGGCGACCATGAACAAATTCATGGATCATTATGGCCTGATTGATGCTCTGTATGAGCAGGCTGCGAGTTACGATCCGCGTTTTCAGGCGCTGCTTCCAAAAGACCGGCAGCCCACGCCGATTGCGGGAGATCTGGTGGTCGTGGTGGATTCAGGACCACTGACCGAGCCGAAAATCGACCCTATTGCAGATAAAAGACCATTGCCGTAAATATAAAACAAGAAATATTTCAAAATAAGTATGAAGATTTGAAGTAAAACGTGTGAATGTTTTATTTCAGGAACGGTAAAGCAGTTTTCCTGACCTGAAGCCTTCCGTATGGAGTGCGCGCCAATCACTGGAGCCCACTCCCCATGACGTTCAAGATGCGTAACCATATCCTGCTTTCCGGGTGCTTTGCCGGTGCCCTGTTGCTGGGAGGAAGCGCCCAGGCTGATGTTTCTGATGCAAAACAGAAGAAGCATGAGGAACACAAAGCCGGAAAAGAAAAAGACGCTACACCTGGCGTGGAAAACCTGACCGTTCTGGGTCATGCGGCGCGGATTGCGCCTGCCACGGTGCCTCTGGACATTACGGAGCCGACATCAAAAATCCAGTCCGGCTTTCTGAGCAACAACATTATTCCGCTCGCCAGTATTGACGATATCATCCGGTTCCAGCCGAGCGTCTATTCACAGAATCCGAACGGTCCTGGAATGGGTAAGGCGGAGGCGATGAGCCTGCGCGGTTTCCAGGATGGTCAGTATAACATGACGTTCGATGGCATTCCGTTTGGCGATGCCACTGATCTGCATCACACGACTTCGTCTCTGTTTATTTCGCATTTTTTGGGGGAAGCGCAGATTGATCGTGGTCCGGGTACGGGGTCTACGATTGGAAATGCCACGTTCGGTGGCACGATGGGTTTCACGTCCAAGACGCCTCCGGCCAAGAGGGGCGTGTCGCTCTATGGGACGTATGGCAGTTTCAATACGCGGGCCGGTGGGATCGAGTTTGACAGCGGCAAGACGCGCTTTGGTCGGGCGTTTCTCGACATGCAGCACGAGGAGACGAACGGATATCTGACGAACTCGGCAGAGCGCCGGAGCAATCTGATGTTCAAGGACGTGATTGATCTTGCGCCCGAGACGACGCTGACATTCGAGGCGACCTATAACAAGGAATGGCAGTTTACGACGCAGGGCGCGACGCTCGCGGAATATGCGAAATACGGGAAGAATTACGGGCTGTGCAACGACCCGGCCGCGCAGTGTTATTATGGATATAATCCCAGCACCTACACGTCGGATTTTGATTACGTCAGTCTGAAAAGCCGTCTTGCGTCGTGGCTGACGATGGAGAACCAGCTTTATACGAGCGGCTTCGAGCATGATTATACGGAAAGCACGGA
This sequence comes from Gluconobacter sp. DsW_056, assembly GCF_002153595.1. NCBI lineage: Bacteria > Pseudomonadati > Pseudomonadota > Alphaproteobacteria > Acetobacterales > Acetobacteraceae > Gluconobacter > Gluconobacter sp. DsW_056. Next base: position 77,328 of record NZ_JOPF01000001.1, on the reverse strand, counting down.
TGCCAGCCAGACGAGCACCGCTGCGAATGGCGTGACGTTCTATAATACGGCCGGGAAGAAGGTGGCGACCTATGCCAATGATATTCCCGGGAAATATGCGGACGCCAAATTCCGTTCTTATGGCGATACGTTACGATTTAAATCGCATACGTCTTACGGGGATGTTCTGTTCGGTGTGTGGGCGGATGTGCAGAAGGATCGCCGATACACCTATGCACTCGATCTGAGTAAAAATTCGATACCGGTTCCGTCCAAAACAGGGTCGGCTTACAGTTATGATATTTCGGATCTGAACACGACCATTCAGCCCTATCTCGAACTGGATATTCACCCCTGGAAGGGGGCAGTTATCAAGCCGGGTGTGAAATATTCCATGTTCACAAGGGACTATGATGCAGCCATTAACAAGTCCACGAAGGTGCCGCTGAATGATACGCAGCATTATGGATCCTGGCAGCCATCCATTGCGATCAATCAACGGATTATGAAAAACTGGAGCGCTTATGCGCAGATCGCGCGGGGCTTTCTGGCACCTCCGATGTCGGTTTTCCAGGTGAAGTCGGTTGGAAACGTGAAGCCCGAAACGACACTGAATTATCAGGTGGGGTCGGTCTATCACGGCAAGAACTGGATGCTGTCACTGGATGGATATTATATCGATTTTTCCAATTATATCGCATCCGCACAGATCAAGGTTGATGGTATCGGAACCACGTCTACATACGTGAACAGTGGCGGCGCGATTTATAAGGGGATCGAGCTTGAGGGGCAGTATGTCATTGGATATGGCTTCTCGCTTTACGGCAATTACAGCGTAAATGATGCGCGCTACAAACATAGCACCGTGCGCGTTGCGACGACGCCGGATTCACTGGCGTCGTTCGGTCTGCTTTATGAAAATCCGAAGGGGCCGTATTTCTCTCTGATGGGGAAATATGTCGGGCATCACTGGGGGTTGGACAGTACCACAAATGCGGCTGGAAATGCTGTGTTTGAAAACCAGTACAAAATCCACAGCAATGTCACGGCGGACCTGGCACTGGGGTGGCGCATTCATAATATCGGTGGTTTCATGCGCGACGTGACGCCGAGCCTCAAGATTTCCAACCTCTTCAACAATCGCTCCATCAGCGATTTTGCGGGCAACCAGTCTTATGGTGATGCGCCGCTTTACTGGCGCCTGGCCGGGCGCAGCGTCTTCTTCAACATGACGGCGACCTTCCCGTGAAAAAGACGCACTCTATTCTTCTGTGGGCCTTGTTCCTGGCGGGATGTTCGGGGAGCGCTCCCGTGCCGTCGGGGCCTGTTCTGGAAAAAGTCGTGCTGCTGTCGCGGCACGGGATCCGCAGTCCGACGGCGTCTGCAACGGCGTTGCGGGAGAAGACCGGTTTCAACTGGCCTGAATGGTCTGTCGCGCCCGGAGAAATGACGTCGCATGGGGCTGTGGCGCTTGGGGCCATGGTTCAGGCTGTTCGGACGCATTATATAGGTCTCGGGTTTAATCCGTTACGATCCTGTTCCAATGGCGTGCGGATCTGGGCGGATGGCGCGGATCATCGGACGCAGCAGACCGGGCAGGTCTGGGCGCGTGGTTTGGCTCCGGACTGTCATGTTTCTGCGCAATGGCAGGAGCATGGGCCGGACCCAGTGTTCAATGCCATTTCGGCTGGACGCGCGGTGCCGTCGAAGCAGGAGACGGAGCAGGCGTTTGCCTCCATGCTGCCTGTCTCGAAGCGTTCGGATGTTCGGGGTGGTTTGCAGGCTTTGCAGACACTGATGGCGCCCGGCGCGTGTGATGGTGTTGCGCATACGGCGTGGTGTCTGCGCGATGATGCGGTGCTTGAATGGAAGAAAGGCGCGCCGCGTCTCTCGGGAGGGGTGGCGACGGGTGGCATGGCGGCGGAAAGTCTGCTGCTGCTGTATTCCGAAGGCTTTGCAGAGGGTGTTTTCGGGTCTGCGAAAGCGGATGTTCCGGGGCTGCTGAAAACCGTTCTGCCGGTTCATGAAGCAGAGAGCCGGATGTTGCGACGTCTGCCTGTTGTGGCGGCGGCGCGTAACGGGGTGATGGCCGAGAGCGTCCGGGCGTTTCTGGCGGACCGTTCGGTGACGGAGATTCCGGGTGTGACGGATTCCACGCGGCTTCTGGTTCTGGCGGGGCACGATACGAACCAGGATGCGCTGGCGGCGATTTTCGGGCTGTCATGGACGTTTGACGATCAGCCGGACAGCACGGCGCCGGATACGGTTCTGGCGTTCGAGCAGTGGCGTTATCCGGACCGGCATGTTGAGGTCAGGGTGCGGATATTCCATCAGTCTCTTGAGGAACTGCGTGCGGGGCAGGCGTCCGGGGTGGAGCGTTCGATGCAGACGCTTGAGCCGGGGAATGCGATCCTTCCCTGAGATCAGCGTTTCATAAAAAAAGCCCGGCTGGTGACAGCCGGGCTTTTTTTATGGTGTCCGTGCGGACGGGACGCGGATCAGTGCGTCCAGTCAGCCGGAACCTTGCCGCCATTTTTGGCCAGCTCGGCATAGACCTGCTTGATGAGCCAGACGTTCATCGTCGCGGTGTCGTCCGTGCTGCCCGAATAATGCAGCTCACCGGCCAGTTCCTTGCGGGACTGGAGCGAGCTGTCGAGGCCGAGCAGCTTCAGGAGGTCCACGATGGAAGTCTTGTAGTTCAGCGGCTGGCCTGCATTTGCGGCCAGACCGGACAGGACGGCGTCCACATCCACGGGCGCTGCTGCCGGGGCTGCTGCTGCGGTGGCCGGAACTGCGGCTGCTTCAGCCGGAGCGGCTGTGGTGGACGGTGTGGCGGCTTCTGCATGTCCGAAGATCTTGGACATGATCGTGCTGAAAAGACCCATGAGTGTAACTCCTGTTGGTTGAGGAAATCCGGAAAGGGCGCAACCGGGATTCCGCCCTTTCTAATCCGCCTCGTCTTAGTAGCGGTATTCTTCGTGCTTGAACGGACCGTTGACGGGAACGTTGATGTATTTTGCTTGATCTGACGTCATCTTAGAAAGTTCTGCGCCGACCTTCGCGAGGTGCAGGGCAGCGACCTTCTCGTCCAGAGACTTCGGCAGGGTGTAGACCTTGACTTCGTACTGGCCGGGCTTTGCCGTCCACAGTTCGATCTGCGCCAGGGTCTGGTTGGTGAAGGATGCGGACATCACGAAGGACGGGTGGCCCGTTGCGTTACCCAGGTTCACCAGGCGGCCTTCGGACAGAAGGATGATGCGGCGGTTCGGAGCCAGCTCGATCTCGTCAACCTGCGGCTTGATGTTGTTCCAGCGATAGTTACGCAGGGCTTCGACCTGGATTTCGCTGTCGAAGTGACCGATGTTGCAGACGATCGCACGGTCCTTCATCTCGCGCACATGGTCGATCGTGATGATGTCCACGTTGCCGGTGCAGGTGACGAAGATGTCGCCGCGCGGGGCTGCATTTTCCATCGTGACGACTTCATAGCCTTCCATGGCGGCCTGAAGAGCGCAGATCGGATCGACTTCGGTCACGAGAACGCGGCAGCCTGCGTTGCGCAGGGAAGCAGCGGAACCCTTGCCCACGTCGCCGTAACCGGCAACCACGGCGACCTTGCCGGCCATCATGACGTCCGTGCCGCGACGGATCGCGTCCACGAGGCTCTCGCGGCAGCCATACAGGTTGTCGAACTTGGACTTCGTGACGCTGTCGTTCACGTTGATGGCCGGAACCTTCAGCGTGCCCTTCTTGGACATTTCCCACAGACGATGCACGCCCGTTGTCGTCTCTTCGGAAATGCCGCGCACGTCCTTGAGCATTTCGGGGTACTTGTCGTGCATCATGATGGTGAGGTCGCCACCATCATCGAGGATCATGTTCGGCGTCCAGCCATCGGGACCGTGGATGGTCTGCTCGATGCACCAGTTGAACTCCTCTTCCGTCAGTCCCTTCCAGGCAAAGACGGGGATGTTCGCTGCGGCGATGGCGGCTGCGGCGTGATCCTGCGTGGAGAAGATGTTGCACGAGGACCAGCGGACCGTGGCACCGAGGTCGATCAGTGTCTCGATCAGAACGGCGGTCTGGATGGTCATGTGCAGACAGCCGGCGATGCGTGCACCCTTGAGCGGCTGTGTGTCCTTGTACTCTTCGCGAAGAGCCATCAGGCCCGGCATTTCGCCTTCGGCGATGGAGATTTCCTTGCGGCCCCAGTCTGCCAGAGTAATGTCGCGAACCTTGTAATCCTGCGTCGTCATGAAATGGCCCTTGCTGCCCATCTTTGGATGGCTGCCTGTATAAAGGCTTGACGGACCCGCGGAAAGGGCGGGCCCGGCAATAGGCTTTTCCGTCTTATTCCGGCGACGACGTCTTGCTCGGAGCAGGCGTCTTTTTATGCGTGTGATGATGCTTGCCGGGAAGCTTGTGCACGTCCTTCTGGTCTGACGGGACGGGGCCCGTTTCGTTCGTACTGCGGGTCATGGGGCTGGGCGCGGCGGGAGCGGGCTGGTCCGGCTGTTCGGTTATGGTGCGCGGGTTGGTTGGCAGGGCGTTGTTCGGCTGGCTGACCGTGGAGTTCTGCGCTTTCTGGATCGCAGAGGTCGAGGTCTGTGGCTGGTCGTTGCTGGGAGCGCTGACCGCCTGGGCCATTGCAGGAGCGGCGATTGCGGTGCCGAGCAGGAGGCTGGTGGCGAAGAATGCTGTGCGGATGGACATGAATGTTCCTTTCCGGAGGAGCGCGCCCGTGTGTCGGGGCTGACTCATTGCGATATGGTGTTTTAACTGTCTGTTTGGGGTGGAGTTGCATTCGCGGGACGGTTTCGGTGCGGAAAGACGGGTATATTGCGTCTGTATGCAGGGCATGCGAGAAGCCGGAGAGGGCGCGTTGCCCCGTCGTTTCTGTTGAGCCTGCATGCCGGTTCTGCCGGTCCTGAACCCCCTGAAAACAGGAGGATGTCGTGTCAGACAGCACTGCCTACAACTTCCCCTTCACGGTTCTGGACCCACAGCATCAGGAAACCGGCGCGCCTGCGTTCGCAAACGGGCTTGTCTGGGCCGTGCATGCCGTTCCGGGGCAGGATCTGCGGACGCTGGGATCGGCCGAGGTGGAAGCGCTCCTGGCGCCGGGACGTCCGCTTGAGAACGAAGGCTGGTACTGGCTGCATTTCGATACGGTGCACAGTTCGGCGCGGGGGTATGTGGCGCATCTGCCGGATCTGCCCGAAGACGTCTGTGCGATGCTGGCCGAGACGGAATATGGGATTGCGCTTGAGGCGTTCGAGGATCTGATCTGGGGGGCGCTGCCCGCCTTTGACGATGCGCTGTCAGAAGAAGACCGGGAGATCTGTGCCTGGCGGTTTGCAATGCGCCCGGATCTGCTGATTACGACGCGGCGCAATCCCATTCCGGTGCTGGGGGCGGCCTATCGTTCCCTGCGGCCGGATCAGATCCCCAGGACGCCTGCGGGGATCATTGATCGTGCCTTGCGGGAATTTACCGGGACCGTGCGGCGTCAGCTCGGGCATCTGGATGATGAGCTGGACCGGGCGGAAGATGTGCTTCTGCTGATCGAGCATCGCTCCGATCTGGGGCATCTGGGTAGTATCGTGGGCAAGGTGCGCCGTCGTGCGACCGAGCTGCGCCGGGTTGTGACGCCGATCGACCGTGTTCTGAAAGACGAAGATCTGGATCTTCCGGACTGGGCCGAGGATGAACTGCGGGACCGGGCGGAACGGCAGGTTCATGCGGCTCTGGACGATCTGATCGCGCTTCAGGACCGTGCGCGGTCGTTGCAGGACGAACTCGGGTCCAATCAGGCGGAAGAGACCAACCGGCGGCTGTATATCGTTTCCGTCGGGACCACGTTGATGCTGCCCGCGACATTCGTAACCGGGTTCTTCGGCATGAATACCGGCGGGATGTTTCTGGCTCAGGGATCGCTGGGGACCGTGGAGGCAGGCATTGTCTGTTTCGTCTTCATGAGCGTGACGTTTCTGTTCATGAAGGTCGCGCGTCTGCTCTGACGGTCGTCAGGTTTTCATGTGGTACAAAAGAAAAACCCCCGTGTCTGACACGGGGGTTTTTCTTTGGAGACCTGTTTGTGGTCAGGTGTTGATCAGGTGTTCTGGGGCTTGCGGGAGTTTGCGGCTGCAACAGCCTTGCCCCACTGGACCAGTGTCTTGGTGCAGTCCGTCCGGTCGAGCTTGCACTCGATAAGCGTCGGGCCGCGGGTGTTCTTCTTGGCCTTGGCGATGGCATCGGCCAGTTCGGCACCCGTCGTGGCATGCAGACCGAGACCGGACTTGCCGCTTTCCTCGCCGGGGACGCCCTGGTTGAAGCACTGCATCAGAGCGGCGTAGTCCCAGTTCTGGATGTAGTTGTACGGGCCGTCATGGATGGCGATTTCGATGACGTAGCCGTGGTTGTTCACCAGGAAGATGATGACCGGCAGTTCGTAGCGGACCATCTGGGCCACTTCCTGCGCGGTGAGCTGGAAGGAGCCATCACCAACCATCAGCACATGCTTGCGCTCCGGCGAGCCGGTGGCGTTGCCGAACATGGACGGAACGGACCAGCCGATATGGCCCCACTGCATTTCCGTCTCGACCTTCGCACCTTCGGGAAGATGCATGCGCATGGCGTTGAACCATGAGTCGCCGGTCTCGGCGAAAAGGGTGGTGTTGCCGTCGACCAGATCGTTGATCTGGCGGGTCATTTCGTCGTTGGTCAGCGGCTTGGCCTGGTCGGCCTTGGGCAGGATGACGGGCTTGTATTCGCCGGTCAGGGCTGCGGACTTCTTCGGGGCCTTCTCGGTCAGGGCCTTGACGAATTCCTTGAGGCGGAAGCCGTCGAAGGTCTTGCCGTTGACGGTCACACGGTCCGGATCGATTTCGAGAACCTTTTCGCCGCGGATGATGCTCTGCCAGCCGCCCGAGGAGTAGTCGTTCCAGACGGGAGCAAGGCAGATCACGGCGTCGGCGCCTTCGATGATCTCCTGGGCACCGGGGCTGCTGACATCGCCCCAGTAGACGCCCCGGAAGCCGGGATGCGTTTCGGGGAAGTAACTCTTGGCGGCAGCCATGACCGTCACGGGGCAGCCGAGCTTGTCGGCCAGTTCGACGGTTTCTTTGAGCGCTTCGGCGGCGCGCAGCTTGGTGCCGACGAGGATGGCGACCTTGGTGGCCTTGTCGAGGAAGCTCAGGCTTTCGTCCAGAGCGGCCTTGAGGCTGGCTTCGTCGGGGCGTGGGTGGGCGTGCAGGGACGACACCGGACCCGGACGGACGCAGGGTGCAGCCGAGACGTTACAGGCGATTTCGAGATAGGCCGGCTTCTTCTCGCGCAGCATGGTGCGGATGACATGGTCGATCTTCGCCGGGGCCGTCTCGGCGGAGGTGATGCTTTCGGCCGCACAGGTGACGTGCTTGGCCATTTCCATCTGGTAGCTGTATTCGGTCGTGCCGATCGTATGGTGCAGGACATGGCCCGAACCGTGATCGTTGGTGTTCGGCGCGCCGGAAATCACGAGGATCGGCAGGTTTTCGGCATAGGCGCCGCCCAGACCGTTCATGGCGGAAATCGCGCCGACGCTGAAGGTGATGATGGCTGCGGCGGCACCATTGGCGCGGGCATAGCCTTCGGCGGCGAAGGAGCAGTTCAGCTCGTTGCAGTCATAGATCTGCTTGGTGCCGCCCTGTTCGATCATCTGGTCGAGCAGAACGAGGTTGTAGTCGCCCGCGACGGCGAAATGGTGCTTCAGGCCGATCTGCGTCAGGCGTTCGGAAAGATAATGTCCGACAGTGTAGGTCATGATTTTGATACCTCAGGAGCCATAGGGACGGTCAGATGACTGGATGGTCTGGCGTGCTGACAGGACCATGCAGTCATCTGACCAGAGACAGGCGGATGGCAGGTTGCGGGCTGGTGTCTGGAGCAGGGTGTCGGGGGTAACGTGCCGTCAGGGGAGAGTGGAAAATCGTAAAGGCCGGGATAGCGATTGTCTGTCGTTAAATAATGAACAGTATAAGACAATAAACGGTCCGTTCCGTAAGGACGGCCCCTGAACGCGGCAAGAAAAGAACCTGTTGGCGACATATCTTCCCATGACAGCCGGAAAGCAGACTGGCTTCGTATGAAATACCTGTCTGCTCCAGACGCATGAATGTTTAGAACAAAAATTCTGTCTGTGAAGGACATCAATCAAAAATTACAATTAATTGAAAAAACCCTTTCTCATGAGGGAGAATCCAATACAGACAGGGAATTTCCGTGGAACCGATGAGGACCAGAAAGGTCTTGTTCAAATATTACAGGTAACGGAGCATCTCCTGATCCGCAAGGCGTGCAGGAGGTATGTCTGCGCCTTGTGGATCAGGAGCTGTTTTTAAGGGGAAGGCGGCTGGGTGGGGGCTTCGCGGGAAGCGGTGACGGGAGTTGGCGGGGCGTCGGCGCTCCATGTGAGTGCGAGGCTGGTGGTGTTTCCGGGCATGATCTGGCCGATCTGGATCAGGGCCGCCGTATTCAGGAACAGGGGGAGGGATCTGTCACCGAACTGGAGTGAGAAGCCGTGCTGGAGTGCGGGGGCGGGAAGGCTGTGTCCCGCGTCGTCTTTCAGGCTTACGATGTCGGGCTTCAGGATCAGGGAGAGCCCGCGCAGCATTTCCATCGTCATGGGAAAGAACGTTTCCCATTCCCTTGGCTCGGGGGCTCCAAAATCTATCGAATCCGCGCCGGTTGGGGCGCTTCTCAGATAGGTTCCGCTCTGTGGAAGGAAAAAGACCACGCGGTTTGGGGCATGTTCCCGCAGTTCCATTTCGGGAAAGGGGCGGGGCATTGAAATCCGTTTTTCCAGTAGCGGACGACAGGGAAGCCGGAAAGGCAGCGGAACGCTGGCGCTGAGGCCCGGAAGGCGGCCTTCCTGAAAAGGAGTGCGGCACAGCGCGTCTTTCAGGGAATTATGATCGAGCATCCAGCCGAACCAGTCCATGAACCAGAGGCGGAGTATCGGAGGGGTCTCAGTCATCATGTCTCCGGAGGCGGTTGGGTGAGGGCCAGACATTTCTTCATGACGCCGGGCAGGGCGGCGCGCTTCGTTGAGCGGAACGTGCCGAAAGAGGAATCGATCCCTGCATTATGGCCCTGTGGAAGGCAAGCCTCATAGACCGTGAGGAACAGGGTGAAATGGGTGAAGACATGGCGGATTTCGCCTCTGCGGGTCCAGTCGGTCAGGCCGGGGGCGAGAGCGAGGGCTTCGTCTTCGCTCCAGGGCGTGCTGCGCCAGTCTGTTCCCGGCAGTTCGTCCATGCCACCCAGAAGGCCTGTGGGCGGGCGGGTCCGCAGCAGGATCTGGTCGTTGGAATCGTGCAGGAGGAAATGTGCGCCGTAGCGGGTGGGGCGTGTCTGTTTGGACTGTTTGACCGGGAGTCGGGCCGCGATACCGCGGGCATGGGCGATGCAGGAGGTCTGCCAGGGGCAGGTCAGGCATGCAGGGTTGCGGGGCGTGCAGATCGTTGCGCCGAGGTCGAACAGGGCCTGCGCGAAGTCTGACGGGCGGCTTTGGGCGACAGGGTCGGCGTTCAGGAGTGCGGCCTGTCGGGCAAGGAGCGGGCGTGAGGCTGGAAGGGGGTCTTCGGTGGCGTTCAGGCGCGCTGTGACGCGTTCGACATTGCCGTCAACGGGAACGACGGGGCGTCCGAAGGCGATGGCGGCGATGGCGCGGGCTGTGTAGGCGCCGATTCCGGGAAGGGTCAGCAACTCTGTGACCGTGTCTGGGAAACCGCCGCGTTCGGAGACGCGTTTCGCACAGGCATGGAGATTGCGGGCACGGGCATAGTAGCCGAGGCCGGCCCAGAGATGCAGGACATCTTCGAGCGGAGCCGCTGCGAGACCCTGAACTGTGGGGTAATGCGTGAGAAAGCGCTCGTAATAGGATATGACGGCTTTGACAGTTGTCTGCTGGAGCATGATCTCGCTCAGCCAGACGGCGTACGGATCCGGGCGTTGGCCGGGCAGGCTGCGCCAGGGAAGGGCGCGGCGGTGGTGGTCGTACCAGCGCAGCAGGGCGGATGCATCAGGAGTCACGGGAACGGATATGACGAAGGATCGCGGTTCGGACAAGCGCCCGTTACGAAATACGGCCCGAAAGAAACCGGCGCAGGAGCCTGATGGCTGGGTGCCCGCGTCTGATCGTAACTGGACGCCGCGCCGTTCGGGCACGAAGCAGATCGGGTCTTTCGTGCAGGCGCTGACGCAGCCAGTCTTCAAGAAGAAGCCGCCGGTTCTGGCGCGTCTGATGATGGACTGGGCGGATTTTGTCGGCCCGCGTCTGGGGAAACAGACCGAACCGCGCCGTCTGTCTGCGGGGACACTGACGCTGGCCTGTGCAGGACCGATCGCGATGGAGCTTCAGCATCTGGCGCCGCAGATCATCGAGCGCATCAATGTGGCCTGTGGGCTGCGGGGCGAGTATGGGATCGAGCGTCTGAAGATTGTTCAGGATCTGGTGGCGTTCGAGCGACCGACGCCGAAGCGTCCGAAACCGTTGCAGATCGAAGTGCCGGATATCGAGGACGAGGAGCTTCGTCTGGCGCTGGAAAGCCTGGGCGGGCATCTGGGCGCGAAGCGCAGGCGAAAGTGACGGAAGTGTTTCACGTGAAACAAGTTGTTTCGTCATGGAAAGGCCCTCTTCCTACACGATCTGGTAATGCCGATATGGAAAACATGATCGGGCTTTCCCGCAGGAGACTTGCCATGACCTTCACAAACAGACCGGCCGCCGCATTGATGCTGGCCTTGCTGGCATCCACGATTTCTGTTCCCGCTTTTGCCCAGCATGGGGGAGGTCCGGGGGGCGGAGGCTTTCATGGCGGCGGCGGAGGGCCCGGCGGGGGCTTTCACGGTGGTGGTATGGGACCCGGCGGTATGGGTGGCGGTTTTCATGGTGGTCCGGGCGGTGGCGGCGGGTTTCGCGGCCCGCCCGGCGGCGGTGGATATCGTGGAGGCTGGGGCGGTGGTGGCTATGGCGGTGGCCGTCCCGGATGGGGGTTCCGTGGTGGCGGCTGGGGCGGAGGCTGGGGTGGCCCGCGCTTTGGCGGCTGGGGCTATCCGGGCTGGGGTGGCTGGAACGGCTGGGGTGGACCAGGCTGGTTTGGCTATGGCTGGGGGATGCCGGGCTGGGGCGGCGGCTGGGGCTGGGGCGGCTGGGGCCTTGGTGTCGGTCTTGGCGTCGCGACCGGGATGGCGATCGAGGCCTCGCCCTATGGTTATGGTGGAGGGTATGGCGGCGGATATGGTTATGCGCCGGGCTATGCTCCCGGTTATGCCGTGCCATCCTATTCCAATGTGCCGCCCTATACCTGGGGATACTGATCGAAAAAAAGCCGCCGGAGAATCTCTCTCCGGCGGCTTTTTCGTATCGTCAGGGTTTGAGGTCCGGTCAGTCCGTGACGAAATCCTTTGCACTGTAGCCCTGTGCGAAGAGATGTGCGCGCAGGCTGGCGAAGTTGATCTGTGTGGGAATGATGCGGCGGACATTGGGTTTGGCGTGGAAGGCCAGACCAAGACCCGCGCTGGCGAGCATGGGGATGTCGTTGGCGCCGTCGCCGGTTGTCAGAGCCGCACGAAGCTGTACGCCGCGCTCTGAGGTCAGGCGTTCGAGATGGTCGCGCTTGGCATCGGGGCCGAGGATCGGGCCAGCGAGACGGCCGGTGATTTTGCCGTCTGCGATTTCCAGTTCATTGCCGTAATTCTCGTCGAATCCGCACAGTTCGGCGACGCGCTGGGTGAACCATGTGAAGCCGCCCGAGACGAGAGCCGTGCGGCCATTATGCCTGCGCATGGTCTGCACGAGTTCGCGGGCCCCTTCCGTCAGGGTGACGGACTCCCAGACCTGTTCGAGAACCGAAGCAGGTTTTCCGGCCAGAAGGGCCACGCGCTGTTCAAGCGCGGTTTCGAAATCGAGTTCGCCGTTCATCGAAGCGCGGGTGATGGCCGCGACGTCTTCGCCGCAGCCCAGAAGGTGCGCCAGTTCGTCGAGCGTTTCGCCCGTGACGATGGTGCTGTCCATGTCCGCGACGAGGACGGCCCGGCGGCGACCGCGTGTTTTGAGAAGCAGGGCGTCGACACGGTAGGGCGCGAGCGTTGCGCGGATCGTGGTGATGTTGGCCGATCCGGGGCGTGGCGGCGGGCAGGGAATGTCTACCGCTTCTCCCGGAGACAGGACGATGGGCGCGTTGCCCTTGACGAGCGCGCGGGCCATGTCGATGGCCTCGGGTTTGAGGGGACCGGATTTCCGGTCGGCGATGAGGGTCAGGACGGCAGGAAGGGACATGAGATCTCGTAACGGTCCGGCACGTGTGGCAGGAGGGGAGAATGAACGCCCCGAAGACAACAAAAACTGCGATCATTGTGGCCGGACCGACGTGCTCCGGCAAGTCGGCACTGGCGCTCGACCTTGCGCGACGCTTTGACGGCACGGTCATCAACGCGGATTCCATGCAGGTTTACCGCGATCTGCGGATTCTGACGGCCCGGCCCGACGACGCGGATGAGGCTGCCGTTCCGCACCGGCTTTACGGGGTTCTGGATGCGGCTGTGCCGGGCAGTGTGGCCTGGTGGCGGTCCGAAGCCTTGCGGGAAATGGACGAGGCGTGGGCCGTGGGGCGTTTGCCGGTCCTGTGTGGTGGGACGGGGATGTATCTGCGGGCGCTGACGGATGGTCTGGTGGAGGTGCCGGACCCCGGAGACGCTGCGCGGACCGAAGCGCGGGGGCTGGCGGAAGAGATCGGGCCGGAGGCGCTGCATGGGCGTCTGATGGAGGTTGATCCTGAAACGGCCTCCGGCCTGCGTCCGAACGATACGCAGCGGATTTCGCGGGCCTGGGAGGTCTGGACGGGGACGGGGCATGGACTGGCCTGGTGGCGGTCTCAGCCGGGTCTGCCGCCGGCGTCCTGCCGGTTTGTGTCGGTGCAGCTTGATCCCGAGCGGGAGGGGTTGCGCCGGGCGATTGATTTCAGATTCGGTCAGATGCTGGAGGCCGGGGCTCTGGACGAAGTGTCCCGTTTGCTGGAACGTGGCCTTGATCCGGTTCTGCCTGCCATGCGTGCCCATGGTGTGCCTGAACTGGCAGCCGTTCTGCGGGGCGAGGAATCGCTTGAAGAGGCGCGGAAATCCGCGGTTCTTGCCATCGGGCGCTATACGCGGCGGCAGGCGACGTGGTTCCGGCATCATGCGTTGGGAAAAGAGGGTGACGCGATGATTTCGTTGCGCAGATATACCCATTTTGCGCAAGAATCGGAAAGTCATTATGAAAAAATAGAGAACTTTATATCGGAACGAGTTGACGCCGCCGCGTTGTCGTCCTAAATCCCGCCGCTCATACCTTGGGAGGAAACGGTGACGGCTGCTGAAAGAGACGCAGGAACAGGCAACGAGGCGCTGAATGGCGCGGAAGTGCTTCTGCGCGTTCTCGATGAAGAGGGTGTGGAGGTCATATTCGGATATCCGGGTGGGGCTGTCCTTCCGATTTACGATGCTCTTTTCAAGCAGGACCGGATTCGACACATTCTTGTGCGTCACGAGCAGGCCGCCGTTCATGCGGCGGAAGCCTATGCGCGCTCGACGGGCAAGGTTGGCGTGGTTCTGGTGACGTCGGGTCCCGGGGCGACCAATGCCGTGACCGGGCTTGTGGACGCGCTGATGGATTCCATTCCGCTTGTCTGTCTGGCGGGGCAGGTGCCGACGAAGCTGATCGGCAATGATGCGTTTCAGGAAGCCGACACGACCGGCATCACGCGCCCTGCGACCAAGCACAATTATCTCGTCCGGGAGCCCGGAACACTGGCGCAGACCGTGCGTGAGGCGTTCGAGGTGGCACGCTCGGGGCGTCCGGGGCCGGTTCTGGTGGATCTGCCCAAGGACATCACGGTCGGCAAGGCGCCGCTGACGAAGCCGGCACTGTCGCGCCTCCAGCGGCTGCGCCATCAGGGTGGGCCGGATGCGGAGGCGATCGCCCGGACCCTCGAAGCCATGAAGACGGCGAAGCGCCCGCTCTTCTATACGGGGGGTGGCATCATCAATTCCGGGCCGGAAGCGTCGGACCTGCTGCGTCGTCTGGCGCGCAAGACCGGTTTCCCGGTGACATCCACGCTGATGGGGCTGGGGGCGTTTCCGTCTCCTGATCCGCAGTTCCTGGGTATGCTGGGGATGCACGGTTCGGTCGAGGCGAACATGGCCACGCATGGCTGTGATCTGCTGATCGCTCTGGGGTCGCGTTTCGATGACCGCGTGACGGGGCGTGTGGATGCGTTCTCGCCCAATTCGTTCAAGGTTCATGCCGATATCGACCCGAGCCAGATCGACAAGATCGTGCCGGTGGATGTGCGGATCGAAGGCGATGTGCGCGATACGCTTGAAGCGCTGCTCGAAGGCTGGGGGGAGACCCCTGCGCCGGATCTGTCGACCTGGTGGAACCAGATTGCGTCCTGGCGGAGTGTGGACGGGTTTGGCTTTACGCAGGACATGACGCCGTCTGCCGTCATCCGTCCGCAGCATGCGGTTCGCCGTCTGTATGAGCTGGCGAAGGAAACGGGTCGCGATACGTTCGTGTCCACCGAAGTTGGTCAGCACCAGATGTGGGCAGCCCAGCACTTCCAGTTCGACAAGCCGAACCGCTGGCTGACGTCGGGTGGGCTGGGGACGATGGGCTATGGTCTGCCGGCTGCCGTAGGCGCGCAGGTAGCGCATCCGGATGCGCTGGTGATCGACATCGCCGGTGAGGCGTCCACGCTTATGAACATCCAGGAACTGGGGACGATCGCGCAGTATCGCCTGCCGGTGAAGATTTTCATCCTGAACAACCACTATATGGGCATGGTCCGTCAGTGGCAGGAACTGCTTCATGGCTCGCGGTATTCGCAGTCCTACAGCGAGGCGCTGCCGGACTTCGTGAAGCTGGCCGAGGCGTTCCATGCGACCGGGATGCGGGCGACGCATGTGGGTGAGCTGGATGACGTGATCCGCCGGATGCTGGCGCATGACGGGCCGGTCGTGGCCGATATCTGCGTGGCCGAGGGCGAGAACTGCTATCCGATGATTCCATCGGGTGCGGCGCATAACCAGATGCTGCTGGGTCCGGATCAGGATTCCGAAGCGGCGGGACTGACCGAAGAAGGGAAGATGCTGGTCTGATGACGGAGACGATCCAGAATTCGGTCATTTCAGTCCTGATCGAGGACGAAAGTGGCGCGCTGGCCCGCGTGGTGGGCCTGTTTTCCGGCCGGGGCTACAACATCGAGAGCCTGACGGTGGCGCTGGTGGATGCGGAGCAGAAGCTCTCGCGCATCACGGTGCTGACGTCGGGCACGCCGATGGTGATCCAGCAGATCAAGGCGCAGCTCAAGCGCCTGATCCCGGTGCATGATGTCTGCGATCTGACGCAGGAAGGCCCGTATGTGGGCCGCGAGCTTGCGCTGGTGAAGATCGTCTCGTCCGGCGAGCGCCGGACGGAGGCCCTGCGCATTGCGGATTCGTTCCGCGCGCGGCCAGTGGATACGACGGCCACGAGTTTCGTGTTCGAGCTGACGGGGTCGCCCGAGAAGATCGACGCGTTCATCGAGTTGATGCGCCCCCTTGGTCTGGCCGAGGTTTCGCGCACCGGGATTGCCGCCATCGGGCGCGGTCCTTCAGTCTTTCACCTTAAAAAGGAGCCTGTCTGATGCGGGTATATTATGATCGCGATGCCGATCTGAATCTGATCAAGAGCAAGAAAGTCGCGATCATCGGCTATGGCAGCCAGGGTCACGCTCATGCCAATAACCTCAAGGACAGCGGCCTGACGGACATCGTCATCGGCCTGCGTCCGACGTCTTCTGCCGTCAAGAAGGCTGAAGAGGCCGGTTTCAAGGTCATGTCCCCGGAAGACGCAGCCGCGTGGGCCGATGTGGTCATGGTTCTGACGCCGGATGAAGGCCAGGGCGCCCTGTACAAGGACAGCCTTGAGAAGAACCTGAAGCAGGGTGCAGCCCTTGCCTTCGCACATGGTCTGTCCATCCATTTCCGCATCATTGAAGCCCGTCCGGATCTGGACGTGTTCCTGATCGCGCCGAAGGGCCCGGGCCACACGGTCCGTTCCGAATATCAGCGTGGTGGTGGCGTTCCGTCCCTCGTGGCCGTGGCGCAGAATGCTTCGGGCAATGCGCTCGAAATCGCTCTGTCCTATGCCAGCGCCAATGGTGGCGGCCGTGCAGGCATCATCGAGACAACCTTCAAGGAAGAAGTCGAAACCGATCTGTTTGGCGAACAGGCTGTCCTGTGTGGTGGTGTGGTCGATCTGATCCGCGCCGGCTTCGAGACGCTGGTTGAAGGCGGATATGCGCCGGAAATGGCTTATTTCGAGTGCTTGCACGAAATGAAGCTGATCGTGGATCTGATCTACGAAGGCGGTATCTCCAACATGAACTACTCCATCTCCAACACTGCGGAGTATGGTGAGTATGTGACGGGTCCGCGGATCATCACGCCTGAAACCAAGGCTGAGATGAAGCGCGTTCTGACGGACATTCAGGACGGCACGTTCGTTCGTAACTTCATCCTTGAGAACCAGTCCGGCGGCGTTGGCTTCAAAGCCATCCGTGCACGCAACGACGCGCACCAGATCGAGAAGACCGGTGAGAAGCTGCGCGCGATGATGCCGTGGATTGCCAAGGGCAAGCTGGTCGACAAGACCAAGAACTGATCAGGCGGGTCAGGGAGGCTGGATTCGGCCTCTCTGGATCGGGACGTATCAGCGTCTGCCGGGCGTCGGGATTTGGGGGATTCGTTTCCCACAGATCCGGCGCCCGAACTGTTTCCGGGGCTCGGGGATTTATGAAATTTTTGGTCTCAGCCCTGTGTACAGGAAAGGGAAAACCTCTTTCTCATGCAATAGGCACATGGGGCGAAAAAGATATGTGACATATTGGGGAATTGCCCCATAAAGTGCTTGCATCAGGGGGGAGGGGCCGGTAACTAGCGCGCTTCCTGGCCCAAGGGGGCATTTTTTGCCCAACAGGCTGTCTACTGGTTTGGGGGTACGTGATGAACGCACTTGCTCAACTGGGGATGGTATCGGAACTCCCGAGAGATATCCAGAACAGCGCCGCTCACTTCGTCGAGGATGAGCGCAAAGATTACTTCATTGAGCGTGATGGCGAGCGTTTTGCTGGCAATCACCTGCTGATCGATTTCTGGGATGCCCGGAATCTCGATGATCCGATGCGGATTGATGAAACGCTGTGTGAAGCTGCTGTTGCAGCTGGCGCGACGATTCTGCATAGCCATTTTCACCACTTCACGCCCAATGGCGGCGTGTCGGGCGTGATCGTGCTGGCAGAAAGCCATATTTCGATCCATACGTGGCCGGAACGGAATTATGCCGCTGTAGACGTGTTCATGTGCGGCGTGTGTGATCCGAACCTGTCGATTCCGGTGATGCAGCGCCTGTTCCAGGCTGGGCGGATCGAGGTCGATGCAGTGCGGCGTGGCCGCGTGCAGGACAAGGCCGCAAAAGCGGTCTGAACTGATGAAAGGGCCGGGTAAGACCGGCCCTTTTTCAATATACTCCGACAAGGAAACGATGATCCATGGCTGAAACATGGCTCAACGAGACACTGTACCCGGACTGGGGACAGCGTTTTCTCGTTACGCGCGAACTCGCACGGGTAAAATCCGACTTTCAGGATGTGGTGGTGTTCGAAAGTTCCAGCCACGGCCGCGTGCTGGTTCTGGACGGCGTTATCCAGATCACCGAGCGTGACGAGTTCGTCTATCAGGAAATGCTGACGCATGTGCCGCTGCTGGCGCATCCCTGTGCGAAGCGTGTTCTGATCATCGGTGCGGGTGATGGTGGCGTTCTGCGTCGCGTGTTGCAGCATGAGACGGTCGAGAAGGCTGTCATGGTCGAGATCGACGGTGCGGTGATCGAGCTGTCCAAGCAGTATCTGCCGAACATTGCCGGAGATGCCTGGAACGACCCGCGGGCCGAGGTCATTGTCGGCGACGGCATCGACTATGTTCTGAAGGCGGCTGATGGTGCGTTCGATGTGATCATCGTCGACAGCACCGATCCGATCGGTGTGGGCGAAGTGCTGTTCACGGACGAGTTCTACAGCAACTGCGCGCGCATCCTGTCGGACGAAGGTCTGATCGTGAACCAGTGTGGCGTTCCGTTCATGCAGGCGGACGAACTGCATGAGACGAGCCTGCGTCGTGCGAAGTTTTTCCCGCATGTCGGTGCGTATGTGGCGGCTGTTCCGACCTATGTCGGCGGGTTCATGACGCTGGGTGTGGCCTCCAAGGGGCAGGCACCGAACACGCAGACGGTCGAGCAGATCCGCGCCCGTGCGGATGCTGCGAAGATCGTGGGTACGACGCGCTACTGGACGCCGGAGATCCATGTCGGGGCGTTCAACCTGCCGCCTTATATTGCCGAGCATCTTCCCAAGACCGGAAAATGATCCCGCGCCTGCCTCTTCATTAAAGGGGCAGGCGGTTACAGCTGCTCTCTCAGGCTGCTGTTGATCCGTTCCAGAAGTGTTACGAGAATATCGCGTTCGAGGGGTGTAAACCCCTTGAGTGCTGTGTCGGTTAAATGTTCCACAACAGGAACGATATTCCGGCTTTTCCGCTGACCGTCCAGTGTCAGTGTGACCAGTGTGCTGCGGCGGTCTGTTGGGTCTGGTTCGCGCCGGATCAGGTCGTCGCGTTCCATCCGGGCGAGAAGTGTCGTCATGCCCGGCTGTTCGATATCCGCAAAATCCGCGAGCGCTTTCTGATTGAGGGTCTTTCCGTCCTGCAAAGCCTGCAACACGGGGAGCTGACCGATCCGGAGGCCGGTCTTTTTGAGTTCGCGTTCCAGCAGGAGTGTGAAGAGTCTGGTGTTGCGGGTGGTCAGGGCGCTCAGGGGAGAGGGGACGGTCATGCGGATTCCGGGGATCATGTGGATAGAATACATAACATGTTATGTATTGAGGTCATGAAAAAACCCGGCGGCTCTTTCGGGCCTGACCGGGCTTGATCTGACCAGGCTGAAAAATCAGGGTGTCATTTTGGCCAGCGGGGCGACGCAGCGGTGCTCGCGGTAGAGCGTCCATTCGTCGCAGATCTGGTTGGGCGGGAAGGTGCAGGTGCCGGTTTCGCCGCCTGCAGTCCGGACATCACCGTGTCGGCCGCCCTGCTGCGTGCAATAGACGCTGGCGGGGTTGGGAATGCCGATCAGGCGGGTGCGCGGATTGTGCTGCGGATGGGAAGCGCAGGCGGACACCGTGCCGCACAGGAGGGTGATGGCCAGGAGGTGTTTCGTGCTTGAAAGATGCATTGCTCAGGGAGCCCTTTTCTTCAGGAAGCGGACGCTGCGTTCCTTGATGTCCAGTTCTTTTACAGCGTTTGCGAAGACCTCGAAATGCGGGGTCCTGAGGTGCTCTTCGAAGGCCGCGCGGTCGGTATAGACTTCCACCAGGATGACGGTATCGGCTTCCGTTTCGGGGGAGAGGACCGTGAAGCTGTGGCAGCCGGATTCGTCGGCGACGGAGCGTTCGCTGTCATAGGCGCAGACCTTGAGAAATCTGTCATAGGTTGCCGGTGTGGTCTCGAATTCGGCAATGACCGTCAGTTCGCCAGCCATGGAGTTCTCCTTTGTGCATTTAAGGTCTCGGGACACAACGCAGGAGCGATCGTAACGATTGCGGAGTTTTTCGGAAACTGGCAGGATCGGAAGGACCGACACGGGAGAGACCGGCCGAGAGGCTGGCGCCGAAGGAGCAACCGCCCCGGAAACTCTCAGGCCAAAGGACCGAGGCGGTCAGGACATTCTGGAGAGAGGTGCGCTCGACGCATCCGCCGACGGGATAGCGATCTCAGGCGAAAGGACAGAAGGGGCGACGTTTTTCCGGCCGCGTTCTGCGTGGAGCCGGAGGCGTCTGCATCTTCACGTCTTGAGATAGAATGGACCGGGCTTTTTCGTATGAGCGATTCCCTCCAGCGTACTCCCCTTTACGATCTGAATCTGGAACTTGGCGCGAAGATGGTGCCGTTCGCAGGCTTTGAGATGCCGATCCAGTTCCCTGCGGGACTGATGGCGGAGCATCTGCATACGCGCGAGAAGGCTGGTCTGTTCGATGTGTCCCATATGGGGCAGATCCGCATTGCCGCGAAAAGCGGCGACGTGAAGGACGCGGCTGCAACTCTGGAGACGCTGGTACCGGCGGATTATGTTGGGCTTGCCGCCGGGCGCCAGCGTTATGGACTGCTGACCAATGAAGAGGGTGGTATTCTGGACGATCTGATGGTCGCCAATATGGGCCATGATCTTCTGGTGGTCGTGAACGCGGGTTGCAAGGTTCAGGACGCAGACCGGATCGAGGCTGCGCTGTCTGATCGGTGTGTTGTGACGCGCCAGTTTGATCGGGGGCTCATGGCGCTTCAGGGGCCGGCTGCGGAAGCGGCTCTGGCGCCGCTTTGCACGGCCGTGAAGGACATGCGCTTCATGGATGTGATCGAGACCGAACTGGCCACTGCGACTGGGCCCGTGAAGGTGACGGTGTCGCGGTCCGGCTATACGGGCGAGGACGGGTTCGAGATCGGCTGTGCGGGCGCGGATTCTGAAAAAATCGCACGTGCGATCCTGGCGCAGCCGGATGTGCTGCCGATTGGTCTGGGCGCGCGGGACTCGCTGCGTCTGGAGGCCGGGCTGTGCCTGTATGGCAATGACATTGATGTTACGACCACGCCGGTTGAAGCTTCGCTGGGCTGGGCGATCCAGAAGGCGCGTCGTGAGGGCGGCTCCCGCGCTGGCGGCTATCCGGGGGCGGAAGTCGTGCTGAAGCAGACGCGCGATGGCGTGTCGCGCAGGCGCGTGGGTCTGCTGGCGGAAGGTCGGGCTCCGGTGCGGGCGGGGGCGAAGCTCTTTGCCGATGCCGAGGGGCAGAAGGAAATCGGGGTGGTCACGTCCGGGGCGTTTGGCCCGAGCGTGAAGGCTCCTGTTGCGATGGGCTATGTCGCGTCGGATCATGCGGCGCTGGACACACCCGTTTTTGCGGAACTGCGGGGCAAGTATGTGCCACTGCATGTGCGGGCGATGCCGTTCGTGGCACCCGGTTTCAAGCGCTGAACTTACAGTCGAATTTCAGATCAGGAAAAAGCAGCAATGACGACCTATTACACGAAGTCTCATGAATGGATCCGCGTCGATGGCGAGCAGGCGACTGTTGGCATCACGACGCATGCCTCTGAAGAGTTGGGCGAACTGGTGTTCGTTGAAGCCAAGGACGAGGGCACGGAAGTTGCCGCCGGTGATGCGGCTGCGGTTGTCGAGTCCGTGAAGGCGGCGTCCGACATCTATGCGCCGGTAGCGGGCACGCTGGCGGGCTTTAACGAAGCGCTGTCCGATGATCCGACGCTGGTGGGCCGCGATGCGGAAGGCGAGGGCTGGATCTTCCGCATGACGGTTTCCAACCCGGACGACCTCAAGGGCCTGCTGACGGCCGAGCAGTATAAGAGCCTCTGAGGCTTGCGGGGTCTGCGTTGGCAGACCCCGTTTTTCTTTCATCCCGCCCCGAATTTCTGCCTCCGCTTTTCATGAAATGCCAGAGAACCTGCCTGTGACGACCTTGTGGCCTGCCCAGACCGAAGATTTCAGCTCCCGCCATATCGGCCCGCGTCCTTCCGAAATCGGGGAGATGCTGCGGGTCGTTGGCGCGTCCAGTCTCGATGACCTGATCGACCGGACCATTCCGGCCGCCATTCTCGATCGCGGGGATCACGGGATCGGTGCGGCCCTGACCGAGCAGGATGCGCTTGTACGTCTGCGTCAGATTGCGTCGCGCAATCAGGTTCTGACCTCCATGATCGGGCAGGGCTATTACGATACGGTTCTGCCGCCGGTCATCCAGCGGAATATTCTCGAAAATCCGGCCTGGTACACGGCTTACACGCCGTATCAGCCCGAAATCAGCCAGGGCCGCCTTGAGGCGTTGCTGAATTTCCAGACGCTGGTGGCGGATCTGACGGGGCTCGACATTGCCAATGCGTCCCTGCTGGACGAGGGCACCGCCTGTGCGGAAGCCATGGCGCTGGCGCAGCGCGTGGGCAAGTCGAAGGCGACGGCGTTCTTCGTGGATGCCGACACGCA
The DNA here is from genome assembly GCF_002153595.1 of Gluconobacter sp. DsW_056. Lineage (NCBI taxonomy): Bacteria > Pseudomonadati > Pseudomonadota > Alphaproteobacteria > Acetobacterales > Acetobacteraceae > Gluconobacter > Gluconobacter sp. DsW_056. The sequence continues at coordinate 55,193 of NZ_JOPF01000001.1, read as the reverse complement.
CCCGCAGACGGTTGCCGTGATCCGCACACGCGCCGAGCCGCTGGGCTGGGATATTGTGGTTGGAGATCCGGAGACGGATCTGGACGCATCGTCCGTGTTTGGCGCGCTGCTGTCCTATCCGGGGTCTTCAGGGCAGATGCGGGATCTGCGCGGCGTGATTGCGGCGCTGCATGAGAAGGGTGCGATTGCGGCTCTGGCCTGTGATCCGCTGGCGCTCGTGGTGCTGGAAAGCCCTGGTGCGCTGGGCGCGGATATCGCGATTGGCTCGATGCAGCGTTATGGCGTGCCGATGGGGGCTGGTGGCCCGCATGCGGGGTTCATGGCGACGCGCGATGCGTTCAAGCGGCACATGCCGGGGCGTCTGGTCGGCGTGTCGCGCGACAGTGCGGGCAAGCCCGCCTATCGTCTGGCGCTTCAGACGCGCGAGCAGCATATCCGCCGCGAGAAGGCGACGTCCAACATCTGCACGGCGCAGGCGCTGCTGGCGATCATCGCGTCCATGTATGCGGTGTATCATGGTCCGGAAGGGCTGAAGGCGATTGCCGCACGCACGCACCGGATGGCGGCGATCCTGTCTGCCGGGCTGAAGGCTCTGGGCGCGAGCGTCGAGACGGAGGTGTTCTTCGACACGATTACCGTTCAGGCGGGTGTTGCTGCGCCGCAGGTGCTGGCGAGGGCCGTGGCCTCGGGCATCAATCTGCGCGATGCGGGGAATGGCCGGATTGGTGTGTCCTGTGACGAGACCACGACGCCGGAAACGATCCGTGCGGTCTGGGCGGCGTTCGCGGGTGAGGGTGCGAATCTGGCGTCTGTCGAGCAGGGGCTCGATGTGACGGATGCGCTGCCGGAGGGCCTGTCCCGGACGGCGCCGCTGCTGACGCATCCTGTGTTCCATGCCCATCGTTCCGAGACGGATCTGCTGCGCTACATGCGTGCGCTGGCGGACAAGGATCTGGCGCTGGACCGGACGATGATCCCGCTGGGCTCCTGCACCATGAAGCTCAATGCGACGGCGGAGATGATCCCCATCACCTGGCCGGAATTCGCGCGGATTCATCCGTTCGCGCCCGTCGATCAGGTTCAGGGTTATGCCGAGCTGTTCGCGTATCTGGAGCGCACGCTCTGTGCGATTTCGGGGTATGACGCCGTGTCGCTTCAGCCGAATTCCGGCGCGCAGGGTGAGTATGCCGGGCTTCTGGCGATCCGTGGTTATCACCGCGCGCGTGGGGACGAGAACCGCGATGTCTGCCTGATTCCGGCGTCAGCACACGGAACCAATCCGGCTTCTGCCCAGATGGTCGGGATGCGGGTTGTCGTCGTGGCCTGCGATGAGAATGGCAATGTTGATGTCGAGGATCTGAAGGCGAAGATTGCGCAGCATGACGGGCGCGTGGCGGCCATCATGATCACGTATCCGTCCACGCATGGCGTGTTCGAGGAGCGGATCGTGGAGATCTGCGAACTGGTTCATGCAGCGGGTGGGCAGGTCTATCTGGATGGCGCGAACCTCAATGCGCAGGTTGGTCTGGCACGGCCGGGTCTGTATGGCGCGGATGTCTCGCATTTCAATCTGCACAAGACGTTCTGCATCCCGCATGGCGGTGGCGGTCCGGGCATGGGGCCGATCGGCGTGGGCAAGCATCTTGCGCCGTATCTGCCGGGGCAGCATGGCATTGCGGTATCCGCAGCGCCTTACGGGTCGGCGTCCATTCTGCCGATTTCCGCGGCCTACATCATGATGATGGGCGACGAGGGACTGCGTCAGGCGACGACGATGGCGATCCTGAATGCGAACTACATCGCATCGCGTCTGGAAGGGCATTATCCGGTTCTGTATCGCGGCACCAACGGCTTTACGGCGCATGAATGCATCGTGGATCTGCGGCCGCTGAAGGACACGGTCGGTGTGACGGTGGATGATATCGCCAAGCGTCTGATCGACCACGGGTTCCATGCACCAACCGTCAGCTTCCCGGTGGCGGGGACGTTCATGATTGAGCCGACGGAATCCGAAGGGAAGGGCGAGCTGGATCGTTTCTGCGATGCGATGATCGCCATTCGTGCGGAGATTGCCGAAGTCGAAGCCGGGCGTGTGGCGATGGACGCCAGCCCGCTGCGTTTTGCGCCGCATACCACGGCGGATCTGGCAGGCGCGTGGGAGCGGTCTTACAGCCGCGAGGCGGGGTGTTTCCCCGGCGGTGTGGACACGTCGAAATACTGGTCGCCGGTCGGGCGTCTGGACAATGCCTGGGGGGACCGGAACCTCGTCTGTTCCTGCCCGGATATTTCGACCTACGCTGAAGGCTGAGCGGCTTTTTCCGTCTGGTGTTCGGGACAGGGCGCCTTCCTTCGGGGAGGCGCCTTTTTGCTGTTCGGTCTTTGTGGGTGTGATACCCGGCATGGGTTCTTTCTCACAAAGGGGTGAGGTATGGTTTCACGTGAAACGCTGCCCGCTTTCGGAAGATGCGGATGGGGTAGCTTCTATTGTTGATGAGGAGTTCCATCATGAGCCAGACGGTTCACATCACGGCCGTTGTTACGGTTGCCGCCGAACACGCTGCCGCTGCCGAGCAGGCTTTTGCGGCCTGTGTTGTCTCTTCGCGCAAGGAGGAGGCCTGCCGCCAGTATGTGATCAGCCGGGATACGGAAAAGGCTGGCCGCTTCGTTGCCAACGAAATCTGGGCTTCGGAAGCCGGGTTTGAAGCGCATCTGGCGTCACCGCATTTCAAGGTTCTGGGTGAGGTGCTTGCGAAATGTGGAGCGCAGGCTGAAATCATGAAGGTCCAGCCGCTGGACGAGTCAGCTGACGCAGCCTGAAAAAGCTGTTTGCATTTTTGCGGGAATATGTCCCACTCGGGGAACGGCTGCTTTGCGGAGCAGCCTTTGAAGACAGGAGAGTCTGTTATGGTTTCGATGGTGACGTTCAAGGTTGACGGGATGTCGTGCAACGGATGTTCGGGCAAGTTACAGTCCGCCCTGTCCAACGTTCCGGGTGTGTCGTCGGCGGAGGTAACGCTTGATCCGGGACAGGCTGCCATTCAGTATGATGAGCAGAAAGTGACGCCGGTGGCGTTGCAGCATGTCGTGGAAGATGTTGGGTTCGACGTTATCGCCTGACTGGCGTTTGAACGCGCCTGCCGCCTATCGTTTGTAATGGGGCAGGCCGAGCCCTTTGATGAGAGCCGCAGCGCGCAGGCTGAAGCCGGCCAGAACGGCGAGATCTGCTGCAACTGTGGTGCTCAGACCCAGCGCCGTCAGGGAGACATAGGTTCCTGACGCCAGGGCAACGGCCGTGACGTAGAGCTCCGGCCGGATGATGATGGACGGCACGCCTGCCAGCACATCCCGGAAAATACCGCCCATGCAGGCGCTGACGATTCCCATGAGAGCCGCTGGGATCAGCGGGATGCCGTAGGCCAGCGCCTTGGCTGAGCCGAAGACGCCATAGGCTGCGATCCCGAGACCGTCAAACCATTCCACGGCGCGGGCTGGCCAGAAGCGGGCCGGGGTGAACCACACGGCAATGGCGGACAGCAGACAGGCCGTAATCGGGATGGAGGTGTGCATCCAGAAGACGGGGGCGCCAATCAGCAGGTCCCGCACGGTTCCACCACCGACGCCGGTAATGGCAGCAAAGAACATGAACGTCACGATGGTCAGGCGCGCGCGCGCGGCCTCGATCGCGCCGGAAATCGCGAACACGATCGTGCCTGCGATGTCGAGGACGGGCAGAGCGGAGGAGGAGAAGGCCTGAAGGGCGGGAGGGATCATCGGGCCGTCTTGACGTGGTGTGTTGAAAACAGAAAAGCCCGGCACGAAGGCCGGGCTTTCCGTAGACGTGATGTTCTGACCCGGATCAGACCGAGTAGTACATCTCGAACTCTGCCGGATGCGGCGTGTGTTCGAACTTGTAGACTTCCGGCCACTTGATGTCGATGTAGCTTTCGATCTGGTCCTTGGTGAAGACGCCGCCTTCGAGAAGGAATGCGTGGTCTTCCTTGAGGGCTTCGAGAGCCTCACGGAGCGAACCGCAGACCGTCGGGATCTGGGCCAGTTCTTCCTTCGGCAGCTCGTACAGATCCTTGTCCATGGCGTCGCCCGGGTGGATCTTGTTGCGGATGCCGTCGAGGCCGGCCATCAGCATGGCGGCGAACGCGAGATAGGGGTTTGCCATCGGGTCCGGGAAGCGGACTTCGACGCGCTTGGCCTTCGGGTTGGTCGCGTGCGGGATACGACACGAAGCCGAACGGTTCGCTGCGGAGTAGGCCAGAAGCACGGGCGCTTCGAAGCCCGGGATCAGGCGCTTGTAGGAGTTGGTGGACGGGTTCGTGAAGGCGTTCAGAGCCTTCGCGTGCTTGATGATGCCACCAATGTAGAACAGCGCGTCTTCGGACAGGTCTGCATACTTGTCGCCGGCGAAGGTCGGCTTGCCGTCTTTCCAGATGGACTGGTGGACATGCATGCCCGAGCCGTTGTCGCCCGAGATCGGCTTCGGCATGAACGTGGCTGTCTTGCCGTAGGAATGGGCAACGTTGTGCACACAGTACTTGTAGATCTGCATGAAGTCGGCGGACTTCACGAGCGTGTCGAACTTCGTGCCGAGCTCGTGCTGCGACTGTGCGACTTCGTGGTGGTGCTTTTCGATCGGCAGGCCCATTTCACCCATCGTCGAGAGCATTTCGGCGCGCAGGTCATGCTCGCTGTCCACGGGCGGGACCGGGAAGTAGCCACCTTTGACGACAGGGCGATGGCCCATGTTGCCTTCCGGATAGGCCTTCATGGAGGCGCCGGGACCTTCGATGCTGTCGAGCTGATACGTGCCGAAATTCGGGCCTGTGCCGAACTGCACGTTGTCGAAGATGAAGAACTCGGCTTCCGGACCGAAGAACGCCGTGTCGCCGAAGCCGGCTGACTTAAGATAGGCTTCTGCGAGCTTGGCGGTCGAGCGCGGGTCGCGGTTGTAGAAATTGCCCGTCTTCGGATCAATGATGTCGCAGAACAGGATCAGCTGCGGCTTGGCGGAGAACGGGTCCATGACGGCCGTTTCCGGATCCGGAAGCAGGACCATGTCGGACTCGTTGATGGCTTTCCAGCCCTGGATGGACGAGCCGTCGAACATGAAGCCTTCGACGAAGGTTTCGTCTTCGATGGTCGAGACCGTCTGGGTCGTGTGGTGCCACTTGCCCTTCGGGTCGGTGAAGCGCAGATCGACGAATTCCGCCGCGTGCTCCTGGATCATCTCGAAGACGCGGGCCACGGCCTGCGGGTTCGGAGCGGGCGGCTTGCCTGAAGCTGCGGGGGCAGCCTTGGGCGCTGCGGCCTTCGAGGTACGGCGCGCCGGGGCGGCCTTCGGTGTCGCGGTAGAGGGAGTGGGGGCTTTCTTGGCCATCGATCTGTCGCCTTGCATCGTGTAAACGGCTGCAAAACGATTAAGCGACAAATGCCCGTCTGTCGAGTATGGGAAATTACGCCATTCTGCGGATTTGAGGTAGAATCTTGCGGAAGCGGATCAAAGCTTTCCACGTCTGGTCCGGAACTTGCATGGAAAGAGGGCAGCGAGACTCTTTTTGGGAAATATCCTCATGACCCGTGCTGCCGAATCTCTGGATGGCTGGAAAGACAGTGATCTTCTGTCCCTGCCGGTTGAGCGTTATCTGCATGAATTCCGGGGCGGCCTGCTGAGCCTGCCTGAGAGCGAGCGGGACCTGATTGTTGCTGAAGTGCGGGCGCAGGTTGCGGCGCAGGCGCGGCTGGGCGATGGCGCCGTACAGGCACTTCTGGAAAAGCTGGGGAAGCCGGGCAGGCTCGCTGCACGCTTTACGATCCGGCATGAGCTGTCGGTCGGGGTGCAGCAGTCCAATCCGTTTGCCCTGTTGTGGGTTGTGTTGCGGCTGGCTGCGGGAAGCCTTCTGGCGTTTGCTGGTGGCTTGGTGGTCATTGTGTTCGGTCTGGCGGGGGTTCTGCTGGCGGCGATGCCCGCGTTGCGGTTCTTTGTTCCGCAGGACGTGTTCATTATGAATGACGAAGCGTTTTCGTTCACGATCACGACGGATGGTGCACCGAAAAATGCCGTTCCCGTTTCCTGGGAAGCGGCCGTTGTTTCCTGTGGTGTCGGCATTGTTCTGATCGTGCTGGCGATGCTTCTTATGCGGGGGCTGGGGCAGATCCTGCTGCGCGATATGCGTCGGAAAACACGGATGCGGGACTAAAGGCTTTTCAGCCCCGCGCTGGCCTGCAATGGTGAGACGCTTTGTGTTTTTCGTGTGTTCTGGACCTCATCAATGAAAACTCCGAATCAGTATCTTGCGGGTCTTCCGACGACCATTTTCACGATCATGTCCCAGCTGGCCGTAAAACATGGGGCGATCAATCTCGGGCAGGGATTCCCGGATACGGAGGGGCCGCAGGATATCATTCAGGTGGCTGCGGAGGCGCTGCAAGACGGGCGTAACCAGTATGCGCCGCTGACGGGGCTGCCGGAGCTGCGCGAGGCTGTGGCATCTTCCAACCGACGTTTCTATGGGCTGGAGGTCGATCCGGCGACGGAAGTTGTGGTGACGTCCGGGGCGACCGAAGCACTGGCGGCCTGTCTGATGGCGGTGGTGGAGCCGGGGGATGAGGTGGTGGTGATCGAGCCGCTTTATGACACCTATCTGCCGGCGCTCAGGCTTCTGGGAGCCGTTCCACGCTGTGTGCGGCTTCAGCCGCCGCACTGGTCGCTGCCGGAAGCGGAATTGCGGGCGGCGTTTGGGCCGAAGACCAAGGCGATCATGCTCAATTCGCCGATGAATCCGTCCGGGAAGGTTTTTGTCCGCGAGGAGCTTGAACTGATTGCGGATCTGGTGCGGGAGTATGATGCGTATGCGATCTGTGACGAGGTTTATGAACACCTGACGTTTCACGTGAAACATATGCCTCTGATGACGCTGCCGGGAATGCGGGAGCGGTGCATGCGGATCGGAAGTGCGGGCAAAAGTTTCTCCCTGACGGGATGGAAAGTCGGCTATGTGACCGCGCCGGCCGCGCTGGCATCGGTGGTGGCGAAGGCGCATCAGGTTCTGGTGTTCGCGACTGCTCCGAACCTTCAGCGGGCTGTGGCTTATGGGCTGAACAAGGACGAGAGCTATTACCAGGCTCTGTCGGCGCAGATGGAAATGCAGCGGGATCTGTTGCGGGACGGTCTGCATCGTCTGGGCTTTGAGACATTGCCCGCCGATGGAAGCTATTTCATCGTGGCGGATATTTCACGTCATGCAGATGGACGCGATGATGTGGACTTCGCGCGCTGGCTGGTTGAGCATGCGGGGGTCGCGACGATCCCGGTTTCAGCCTTCTATGACCCTGAGGGGGATGCTCCACCGCAGAACCTGATCCGGTTCGCATTCTGCAAAAAGCCCGAGATCCTCTCCGAAGCCTTGAAACGGCTGGAAAAAGCCCTTTCTTAAAAGCACGGTTCTGCCACCCGTTTTCTGTTTCTGTCTGGAGATTTTTCATGTCTGTTGCTGCTGATGCTCTGGGCGCTCTTGCGACGACCGATGCCCTGTTTTTCGGACGCCCTGATTCAAAGCTGACCCGTGACGATGCCAAGGCACTCGTTGATCGGGGGCTTGAGGGTGTGGATGACGGTGAGCTTTTTCTGGAATATCGGGAAAACGAGAGTATCAGTCTGGATGACGGGACGATCCGTTCGGCCAGCTTCAACACGTCTTCAGGGTTTGGTTTGCGGGCTGTTCTGGGAACGGAGACGGCTTTCGCTCATGCTGACGATATCAGCCGTGATGCTCTGGCGCGGGCCGTCAGTACGGTTGGGGCCGTTCGGCAGGGACGGAGTGGCGTCATGGCGCCGGGGCCGCAGGCGACGAACCAGCGGCTCTATGGAGACTCCCGTCCGCTTGAAGGGACGGATTTTGCGGCCCGGGCTGCAGTTCTGAGCGAAATTGATGCCTATGCACGGGGGCTGGATTCCCGTGTGGTGCAGGTCAGTGCCGTGCTGAGTTCTGAATGGCAGGCGGTGCAGATCATGCGTCGGGCGGATGCCGGGGGCGATGTTGCGGATCTACGGCCTCTGGTGCGGATGAACGTGTCGGTCGTTGTGGAAAAGGATGGTCAGCGCGAGAGTGGAAGCTGTGGTCTGGGCGGGCGTTACGAACTGGACCGTCTGCTGGCCCCGGAAACGTGGAGGGATGCTGTCGACAAGGCGCTGAAACAGGCCCTGATCACACTGGATGCCGCGCCGGCCCCTGCGGGCGAGATGGATGTGGTGCTTGGGCCGGGCTGGCCGGGCATTCTGCTCCATGAGGCCGTAGGTCATGGGCTGGAAGGGGATTTCAACCGCAAGGGAACGTCGTCCTTTTCAGGGATGATCGGCAAGCGTGTGGCCTCTTCAGGCGTGACTGTGGTTGATGACGGGACGTTGCCCGAATGTCGGGGCTCTCTCAGTGTTGATGATGAAGGCACACCGACGTCCCGGACAGTGCTGATCGAGGATGGGATTCTCACCGGATATCTTCAGGACCGTCTGAATGGCCGGCTGATGGGAACGAAATCGACCGGAAACGGGCGTCGCCAGTCCTATGCCCATGCTCCGATGCCTCGCATGACCAATACGCTGATGCTTGAAGGGAGTGCCACGACGGACGAGATGATCCGCTCGATCAAACGGGGCCTCTATGCCGTGAATTTCGGCGGCGGGCAGGTTGATATTACGTCGGGAAAATTCGTGTTTGCGGCCTCGGAAGCCTATCTGGTGGAAGACGGGAAAATCATCCGTCCGGTAAAGGGGGCGACTCTGATTGGAAACGGGGCGGATGCCATGAACCAGATTTCTATGATCGGGTCCGATGTGGCGCTTGATCCGGGGATTGGAACCTGCGGCAAGGCTGGGCAGGGTGTGCCGGTAGGTGTTGGGCAGCCGACCCTGAAAATCTCCGGTCTGACGGTGGGTGGTACGGGCTGACCTTCGAAAAATCTCGGTCGGAAAAGCGAAAGCAATCAGCGATGGGACATAACTACGCAAAGCCGTTAACGGCTGAAGCACGTATGGAGCGGGTTTTCTCCCGTATTCCCGGGGACTGGAGCATCAAGATGGAGCGCCCGCAGGGAGGGAAGTGGTTGGTCCTGATGCAACGTCCGGACGGGATGCTGCATCAGGAAACCGCTGACAGCCTCATTGAGGCGCTTGAAGAGGTGTGGCGCTCCCTGAGATAAAGCTTTTTAAAAGCTGCTCTGGGTTGCGAGCATGAAAAAGATCCGGTTTACGACCGGATAGACCAGAAACTGGATCAGCAGCAGCACCACCATAGGAGCAAAATCTATACCACCAGTATTTGGCAGAATATTGCGGATTGGCGACATCACGGGCTCGACGATTTTGGCCAGTGTGTTGAAAATGGAATAGAAAAAGCGGTTGCGGATATCGAGAATCCCGAAACCAAGCAGCATCGACAGAATACAATACGCCAGAAGAATCCATACGAAAGCCTGGATCAGCATCAGGATAATGGCGTGCAGGGCAACCATGTAAAACCTCGTCGAATGTCGGTCGGGGCAGCCGAAAGGCCGGTCGGAAAAAGCTTGTAGCCATAGCAGTAGCACAGAACAACATCCTGCGCGCAGCTCCGCTTGACAGTGTGTGGGAAGAGGAGAACTATTGCTTGACCGTGGGGCTGTAGCTCAGATGGGAGAGCGCCTCGTTCGCAATGAGGAGGTCAGGGGTTCGATTCCCCTCAGCTCCACCACGGTCATCTCTTTCTCTTATAATAAGACAGTTTTTGAAAACTGCTTTTTTCTTGTCATTGATTTGTCAGGAAACGGTTTTTCGATCTGGCCATACCCAATAGGCCATGGACTGCATTATTGCATGCAGCAACCCATGGCCGGTTGAATTTATTTATCGAAGAACTTCGGTGTTATTCAGCCGCTTTGGCTGCGGTTGTAGCAGAGGGTTTCTTGATCCGGGTTTTGGTCTGGATTTTTTTAGTCACGGGCTTTTTCGTGGCAGGAGATGTCTTTGATTCTGCTGTGAGCGTTGAAGTGTCCCAGAGAGGACGAATTTTCTTTCTCGCAGATTCGAGAGGGGGATATCGCGTTTCATCCACGCCCGGGATTGTCAGGTCAAAAAAGACCTGTCTGTCGAGGGTGAAATGCGGATTGTAGAATGGATCCGCACGAAGCGTATTGCCCCATTTTTCAATCATGAACTGTGTTTCGTGGAAGAAGCGGCGTTCTGTTGAAGGACGATCATCGCTGCCGCGGCTCAGACTTTCATGATGCTCTGCACAGAAATCCGGGGTCCAGATGACCTTGTAGCCAGCGTCGCGCACCTTGAGGCACAGATCAATATCGTTGAACGCGACTTTGAGGTGCTCTTCGTCAAAGCCTCCGACCAGTTCGAAGGCTGGACGACGGATTAGCATTCCGGCGGCGGTCACAGCCGAGATTTCCTGTGGGAAGTAGGCACGACCTGCGTAACCGCCTTCGTTCCGCGGGATGCCGACATGGGCATGCCCGGCGACATCACCGATCCCGAGCAGGACCCCGGCGTGCTGCACGGTCTGATTGGGATAGACGAATTTGCCGCCGACGATTGCAACCTGCGGATCTGCAAGGGCTTCGTTGACAAGGATTTCGAGCCAGTTTTCCTGCTCAACAAAAACGTCGTTGTTCAGGAATAAAAGGAAATCGGATGTTTCGTCTTTTGCTGCGAGATTGTTGATGCGGGAGTAGTTGAAAGGTTCTTTGACGGTCAGGATCTCAACATTGGGAATGTCATCGACTTTCTGTGCAAAAGCCTCCGCTTCCTCTGTGATCGACCAGTTGTTGACCAGAATAACCTTGTAATTCGGATAGCGTGTATATTTCTGGATGGCATCCAGGCAGCGGGCGGTCGTGGGAATTTCATCCTTGTAGGGAATGATGATCGTGACCGACGGAAGCTGATTGAACTGCCAGTTCACTGTGTAAAGCGTCATTCCCATCTGGGAATCGACATTTGCGGGCAGATTGCGACGTTCGAGATGGTCGTTCACCGCTTTGATGCCCGCATCAATGGCATAGCGCTTGTTGCCAATGTCGGAAGCCGTTGAATTTGCAGTGATGCGCCAGTGATACAGAATTTCAGGGACGTGATGGATTTTTTCTGAAGGAATGTGCTCGGAGGCGCGAAGCAGGAAATCGTGGTCCTGTGCGCCGTCATATTCCTTGTTGAGGCCGCCGACTTTCTGCAGGGCAGAATGACGGATCATCACGAAATGGCAGACATAGTTGACGCCAAGAAGAAGCCTGTAGTTCCAGTCCGTTTTGAAAGCGGGCTCCCGGTAATAACCGCTGGCGTCAATTTTATCTTCGTCTGAATAGATCAGATCGGCGCGGCTTCTTGTGGCTTCCCGGAGCATGTATTCGACGGCGACATCCGCGAGCAGATCATCGTGATCGAAAAACGCGACCCATTCACCTTGGGCGGCTTCAAGTCCCGCATTGGTCGCAATGCTGATGCCGCCATTCTGTTTCTGGAAGAGCGGCTTTATGCGGGAGTCAGCTTTGGCAAAATCTTCAATGACGGCTTGCAGTTCAGCATTTTTGCTACAGTCATCAACAAGGATGAGTTCCCAGTTCTGCCATGTCTGGGCGCGGACGCTTTCGATTGCTGCTGTAAAATCCGTGAGATCCGGATTCCAGACCGGACAGACAATACTGACCAGCGGGTTCGCCAAGATAAGGTCATCGTTGCGGGTACGGTCGACATATTTGCGAAGAACCGGGAAGTAGGCCGTTGCCCAGGAATGATAATCGGCGATGGTAAATCCGGGTTGTGGGAGAATTTCCCTGACTTTGCGGCGCAGGCGCGTCAGTTCCACATGGAGCGCGTCAATCTGGTCGATCACGTCAATGATCAGGGATTCGTTGGCGTCCGTGACAAAGCTGGTCAGACAGGGGCTGTTGGCAACTTCCAGCATGTCGGGCAGGACGTAGAAACGGAATTCCTGCTCGTAGGGTTTGCGATATAGGTCTGGTGGCGAAAACTGGAAGCCGCAATAAGGGTCACAGGACAAGGCTTTTCCAACATCGCCTCGATATCTGTTGGCCTCGATCTGGGCAATTTTCTGACCGTTACAGGTCACGAGAATTTGCTGGCCCCCCTTCCATCCTTCAGCTGCATTGCCACGGACGACCCAGCCACTCAGAACGCCCTGTTTCAGGCCATCGACGAAAGAATGGGTTTCTACAGGGAGCCTGCCAGAGAAGGAAATATGTTCCAGCCCCTGGCCTTGTGAATAGATTTCAATCTGCTGAAGGCGGTTTTTGAAGGTGATAGTATGCGTTTTGCCGTCAAGAAGGCTGTGCGGCATTGGGATCTGGAAGCCGGTATTGAGTGAAGGAATACCGGAGGCATGCACATCTTCACGCAGATCCGTGCAATGAAACTGAAGGAATTCCTGACCGTCTGCCAAAGCGTGAAGGAATACGGGCTGCGAGGGATTTTCAGTATCTGTTGCCCATCCCCGTATACCGTTAACAGAAAATTCATCAATTTGGCAGATAATCATTAATTTTCTCCTGACAAATCATTAATGCTTTGATTCTGACATAGTATTTCAAGCTTAGGATAAAAACTGGCGCCGTCAAAGACTTGGTTATGTTGACTGTTTGTTATCAAATATCAGAGCGTGAGACACGCGAGGTTTCAATTTTATGATACGCGGGACGCGCCATTAAGATCCCATATTTTCTCCAGTATCGTCTGAATTCTGCGATGTGTACAGTCATCGAGGGGCGAAAAGCCCTAAATCAAGATGGTGTCCGTTTGAATAATTGATGCCCTGAAGGCGCCCATACTCGACAATGTCGAGGCCGTATTTGGTTAATTCTTTATTAAAAACGGGTTCATCCCGGCGATCAATCAACGCCAGACTGCATTGCGGGTGATTGTGCAGATATTCTGCTGCGGCTGCGGGGCCTATGAGCTGAGTGTTGGGACCTGCAAGGAAGACGAGGCTTGGCTCTGAATAGGATGAAGAGACGAGGATGCTGTCAGGGCAGGGACGGACGTTTTCGAAGAGGTCTGCGATCCGGGGGCTGAGGCGGATGGTTTGCAGATTAGGGATGACGCCTAGGAAAAGGCCGGCATGAGCGATGACGGCTGCGCCCATGGCGCAGAAGGCAGCCTGTTTGCGGTCCCGTTTCAGCAGCAGCATGATAGCTCCGATCACCAGCGGCAGGGCACCGCCCAGAGCGATCAGCGCTGAGAGGGAGACTGTGTGCTCAAGACTGTAGAGAGCAATACTGCCAGCGAAGCAGAAGCCGACACCGAGGATTGTCCACACAACGCCGTAAGCGCCGAGCAGGGCTTTTGCCCATCGCGGGCTTTTGGGAATGGGCCAGATCATCAGGCTGGCTGCGGTGAGAATGGCAATCGCGGGATAGGTCGGCAGGACGTAGTGGGGGAGTTTGGTGGCGATCAGTTCAAATACCAGCCAGTGTGGGAGAATCCAGCTCAGCAGAAAGCGGATCTGTGGAAGTTTTCTGTTCTTCCAGACGGCCGGGATGGCGAGGGCGGCGAAAAGCGATCCGGGCCAGAAGGCCAGTCCGAAGACCAGAAGGTGAAAGCCGGGGGGCAGTCCGTGGGCTTCCTGACCATGGGCCACCTTGCCGAGAAAATTGCGTCCGACCGCACGGGCAAAGAAGTCTCCGCCGCTGATGACTTCGATGGCGACGCACCAGGGAACGACGACGGCAAGCATGATGAGCCAGCCCCAGCGGGGGCGAAGACGTGCCCACCATGACCGGTCCCGCTCCATCAGCCACAGGGCCAGAGGGGTGCCGAAACCCGGAATGAGGACGACGGGGCCCTTGAGCATGAGACCCACACCCAGAGCGAGCCAGTAGGCAACCGCGACCCGGAGATGGGTGGGGCGGTTCTTCTGTCGATCGGTGAAGGCGTACAGAAGTGCGGCCTGAATGCACAGGATATCAAGCAGCAGGACGGTGTCGATGGTCGCCATATGGCTTTCGGCGACGAACAGGGTCGAGACCATCAGCAGGCCAGCGGCCATCAGGCCGGTGGGGCCTCCGAACAGGGTTGCGCCGATCCAGGCCGTCAATGGCACGATCATTGTGGCGGCGAGCAGGCTGGGAATCCGGTACGGCCAGGTCTTGCGCAGCACCGATGGGCCAAAGATTTTTTCGGCGGCAGCTGTTGAGGCTGCTTCCAGCCAATAGATTCCGGCTGGCTGAAGATAGCGTGGCTTGTCCTGAAAGCGGACGTCGACGAAATTATGGGAGAGGAGCATCTGTTCCGATGCTTCCATGTAGCGCGGTTCGTCCCGGTCAAGTGGCGGAAGTGTCATGCGGCCTGGCAGGGCGAGCAGAAAGGCCAGCAGCCCCAGAAAAGCGTAATGCCGGAGGTTCAGGATCATGGGCACTCTCCGCGCCGTTCTGTCAGGCCGGACGTGCGGCAGGGAGCCGCGAAAGCGTGACCCGGTGACGGTTTCAGTGTTCGGTCAGGTGATCGGGCAGGTGCGTGCGGTTCTGAAGCCACATGACGCCCAGAAGGTCACGGATACCCACAAGAGCCCGGTTAAAATTGGTATATTTCGAGCTGCCATGCAGTCGGGCGCGATGCTGGACTTCGATGCAGATCAGCGGTGCGCCGTAATGTCCCAGCAGGGCGGGAAGAAAGCGGTGGACGCCTTCAAATTGTGGAATTTTCAAGAACAGGTCGCGCGGGAAGAGCTTGAGCGGTGCGCCTGTATCGGGGCAGCCGTCGTTCAGGAGACGACGGCGCAGTCCGTTTGCGAAGCGCGTGGCGACCCGGCGTGAGAGGCGGTCGTTGCGCTTGCGCCGGACGCCGACCACCAGAGGCGGGGCGTCCGGAGTCGATGTCGCACGCTCCAGCATTGTCAGGATGGCGGACGGATCATCCTGCCCGTCGCCGTCAATGGTGGCGATCCATTGTCCCTTCGCGGCGGTGATGCCTGTTCGGAGAGCGGCTGATTTTCCGAGGCGCTTCGGATGGCTGATGATCCGCAGGCGGGGCAGCTGGGTCTGCCGGGCTTCCAGTAGCTTTTTGACGGTGGCGTCAGTGCTGCCGTCGTCAATGGCCAGAATTTCTATTGAAGGGTCGGCACCGAAGGTCTCAGCCAGTTCCTGACAGACAGGGAGGATATTGTCCGCCTCGTTCAGAACGGCCATGACGACGGAGAGCCTTATGGGCTGTCCGTCGTCATGAAAGGAACCTTGCACCGTGAAGGTGGGCATCGGATCAGGCAGCGGAGCGCCGAAGGGCTTCCGGCAGGCTGTTGATGCTCTGGTCGAGCAGGCTGGAGGCGATGTCGGGGCTTTCCGTCAGGCGGGTCGACACGACGTCGCGGGCTGCGGCGACTGCGATCTGGGCAGCGCGATCCTGAATTTCACGGATGGCCGAGCGCTCGGCAGCGTGAATCCGATCCTGCGCCATCTTCTCGTAGCGGGCTGCGGCGGCTTCAGCGTCCTTGCGGGCGCGTTCTGCCAGACCAGCGGCCTCGGCTTCAGAGCGTGCAAGCATGGCCTGTGTTTCGGCCAGGGTCTTTTCACGCTCGCGGGTGGCATCTTCCAGCATCTGCTCGGCTTCGCGACGCAGGCGGGCTGCTTCGTCGAGGTCGTGACGGACGCTTTCAGCGCGGGCATCCAGGTGGCCGGTAAGGGCTACCCAGAGCTTGCGCCCGAAAATGACGAAGAACAGGACGAAGGCGAGGGCGGTCCAGAACCGGGGATCGTGGAACATCATCGTCTCCTTAGGCGCTGACGCGCTTGACGGCGCTGGCGACAGACTGTTCGTCCTGTGTACCGATCAGACGCGAAACCAGATCCTGGGCGGTGCTGGTGGCGATCTCGGACAGGCTGGACAGGGCCTGTTCACGGGACTGGGTGATTCGGGTCTCGGCGTTTGCGATCTCGGTTTCGAGACGCTTGGCCGTTTCCGCAGCGTGAGCATCCGCGTTGGCGCGGGCTTCGCTCTGGATCCGCTCCACGTGGGCGCGGGCCTGCTCGGCTGCTTCATGACGGGCGCTGAGGAGTTCCGCGCTGGCGCGGTCAGCCTCGGCTTTTGCCTTGCGGGCAACATCCAGATCGCTCTGGATGCGGGTCCGACGGTTGGTGAGGACCCGTTCGACACGCGGCAGTGCGAAGCGGCTCAGGCCGAGATAGAAGCCGCCGAAAATGACGGCTCCCCAGACGACCTGTCCGATCAGCAGCGGATCGTGAAAGTTCAGCTGTGGCATGCCCGCAGCCACGGCACGGCCCGGCACGGCCGCAAGCGGAGCGGCGAACAGGAAGAGGCGTGGCGTACGGTACATGTTCGACCTCAGGCGAACAGGATCAGGAACGCGATCAGCAGGGCGAACAGCGCGACGGCTTCCGTCAGCGCGAAGCCCAGCATGCCGATGCCGAAGACATGCGGACGCGAAGCCGGGTTGCGGGCAACCGAGCTGATCAGCGTGGAGAAGATGTTGCCGAGACCCATGCCGACACCGGCGAGGGCGAAAACGGCAATACCGGCACCGAGGTCACGGGCGGCCTGGGCGATGCTGATGCCGAATTCGTGAGCGGCTTGAACGTCCATTGTCAGGTTCCTTGTTGGGTCGATTAAAGGGTTAGTGCGAAGCGGTGTGGCTCAGTGAGCGACGGCCTCACGCAGATAGATGCAGGTGAGGATGGCGAACACATAGGCCTGCAGCACACCCACCAGCAGTTCGAGGGCCGTCAGCGCGACATTGATCGCGATCGGGGCGATGGCCAGGACATGGCCGAATGCGCCCAGACCGGCGAGCATGATCGTGAAGCCGGCAAACACTTCCAGAAGCACGTGACCCGCCACCATGTTGGCGAAAAGTCGGATCGACAGGCTGACCGGACGCGAAAGGAAAGAGATGAGCTCGATCGGCACCAGCAGCGGAGCAAGCCAGACAGGCGTTCCAGCGGGCAGGAAGTGCTTGAGGAAGCCGACACCCTGAAAACGGATGGAAGCAAGGATCGAGATGACGAACACCATGATGGCCAGACCGAAGGTCACGGCGATGTGGCTGGTGTACGTGAAGGAGAAGGGCAGCAGACCGAGATAGTTGCCGGCCAGGATGAAGAAGAAAATCGCAAAGACGAACGGGAAGAACGTCGCGCCATTTTCGCCGATCGTGCTGACGGCAAGGTCATGTACGAAGTCGTAGCTGATTTCGGCGGCGGCCTGAAGGCGACCCGGCACAACGGCGGCAGGACGCATTCCGACATACAGGAAAACGAGAACGATGGCGACGGCGATCAGCATGAACAGTGGTGACTGCGAGAACCGCAGGGCTTCTCCCAGATGTCCGAGAACCGGATGGAGCTCGAACTGTCCGAGCGCGTCAATCGTCGATCCGGCTGCCACGCTGGCTTCTCCCGTCATCTTTCGGTCCGGACACCATGTCCGAATCCTTCAAAACCCGCCAGACATTCAACATGCCGGCACCACATCCCGCCAGGGCGAAGACGGACAGGAACAAAGCCCTGTACCCGAACCAGTGACCCAAGGCGTAGCCTATGGCTACACCGACCGCGAGCCCGGCCACAAGGTCGGTTCCCACGCGGATCGCCAGTCCAAGGGATGACATGGAACTGTCATCATTGCCCGCGTCGGTTACGGCGAATTCCCCTGAGCGGGGATCGAGCTTCTGACGGGCACGCCGGAGGCGTTCGTCGAAGTTTCCGTCGTTACCGGCAGGGGCGTGTCCCATGAGATCTGATCCCTTACCCTGTACGCATCGTTTTCACCCGGCCATTCAACCGGATTCCTTCTCAGCGCAGGCGCTAGCTACCGGCGAGTCCGTTGACTGTCAATGTATTCTGCTCGCCGGAGCCATCGAAACCCGTTTTCGCCCTAGCTGACCAGCTTCAGGCGGCGTCCGCGGTCTTTCCATTCCGGGCTCTCGCCCGAGCTTCGTCCGAAGGGAAGCATGGGGGCGGGGTCTTCCGAACCGGGTTCGAGGCGTGGAGCGTCGGGCATGGGCTGACCGAGGTAGGCGTCCGACAGGGTACGGAAGGCATAATCCAGCATTGAGGTCGCGTAGGCCGTGGAGGGATCGCCTTCCACGGTGCCCGCGGGGCCAAAGCGCGTATAGGCGAATCGCTCCACGAAGGATTCCAGCGGGGCGCCATATTGCAGGCCGATGCTGACGGCATGGCCCAGGCAGTCCATCAGGCCGCGGGCCATGGGGCTTTCGCGGGGCGGGGTGATGCTGATTTCGCCGAGCGTTCCGTCTTCGAACTCGCTGGTGCGCATGAAGAGGCTGTGCCCTCCCACTGCGGCGCGCTGGGTGAAGCCGGTCTGGCGCATCGGGAGTGGGCGCCGCACGCCGCGGGCCAGTCTGGCCTGAAGATCGGCGAGATCGGGTTCGGGGACGGCGGGCAGGAAATCCACAACGCTTTTGAGGGCTGTATGCATGGCGCCCTGTGCTTCGGGGCGAACGGGCGGCAGCGGCGTTTCGCCCGCCAGCGCCAATGCCAGCGCGGATTCGGGCGTCAGGCCGCGGCAGGCCAGCCGGGCCAGCGTGGAGGCGCGCAGATGTCCGTCCTCGCGCAGGGGAGAAAATGCCGGGGCGAGGCCGCAGGTTTCGACGCCCAGAAGCCCCTCGGTCGGACCGGGCGAGGAAAAGCCGGTTTCGATCGGGCAGAAATGCCGACCTTCCTGTGTACTGTAGGCCGAGGATGCAGCGGCGCGGAGGTCTGTCAGCGGGGATTCCGGGATGGCGGGCGGCGGCAGTTTCGTCCCGGCTCGGGCCACCGTGGTGGCGAGTGCGGATAGGGCGCGGGCCGCGTTCCGGGCGTCGTCGCTGTCATAGTCGAGGCCGAGGGCGGCCAGACAGGCGTCCAGATCGGTCAGCAGGACGAGGCCTGCGGCTTCGTCTTCAGGCTTCGCGGGCAGATCGAACAGGGGCAGCTCGCCGGTGCGTTCGATCCGTGTTGCGGCATGAAGGCGGCGCAGGGCGTCGCAGGCCAGACGCAGGCAGGCAACGAAATGTTCCGTGGCAAATCCGGCATCCTGTACGAAGCTGGACAGGCGGATGGTGAAGCCCGGCGCTTCGTCCGGCTGGCACTGCCACAGCGCCGTATTGGGCGCCATCTGCTGCATCAGAAGAAGATAGGACAGGCTGCGCCCCGGAGCGGGGGTGTTCGCCGGGGTGCCGGGCAGAGGGGGGCACGCGTCGATCGTGTCCACCCAGCGCGCGGCTTCGGCGGCAAGTCTGACCGGCCCGCCATTCAGGGTGATGCGCGCAAGGGCCTGTGCGGCCTCGTCATCCCAGGCAGCGGGAAGGGTGACGGAGCGCATGGCGCTGTCGTCGGGGTCGGTCATGACCTGAAGCGTCCTCATGCGAACGCCGGTCCAGTGAAGGCGAGCTGTCATGATGTAAATCTACGCCCTGTGCCGGTTGGGCCGTAAGCCGGAAAAGGGCCTCTCGACGGGCGCTAATGGGTGGGAACATGGGGATATGGGGGATAACATTTTTCCCACGCCTGATCGGGACGATTTCTGCGGGGGGATTGGACGCGGGAAGCGGAGTCGGGTAGTGCAGGAAGGATGATTTTCACGAGGGTATTGTCATGACCGCTGTTACGGTCCGCCATGACCGGCTGGAGCTTCTGGCCGGGTTCGCAGTCCTTGTCTGCCTTGCGGGACTTCTGGTGGCGGCGATGGTCGGGCATCATCAGGGTAACGACGGAGGCTATCCGGTTCATGCCTCGTTCAGCCAGATCGACGGGCTGAATGTGGGGTCCGATGTGCGTCTGGCCGGAATTACCGTCGGGCACGTGACCGGCACGACGGTCGATCCGAAGACGTTTCAGGCGCAGGTGACGTTTACGCTGGCGCCCGATGTGAAGCTGCCCACGGATTCCGCTGCGATCGTGACGTCTGACAGCCTGCTGGGTGGCAAGTATATTGCGCTGTCTCCGGGTGGGGCGGATTCGCTGGTAAAGCCCGGCGGTGTCATGACGGAAACCCAGGGCTCCATCAGTCTGGAGCAGCTTTTGAGCAAGTTCATTTTCTCCGTGACGGATTCTTTGCAGAAGAGCCAGAAGGCTGCTGCGTCCAAGCCGGCTGCGGGCAGTCTGTCGGACGAGCCCTGAGGCATGACGCAGGCGCGGGAAGGTGCTTTTCTGTGGGTCGACCATGAGGGGAACCCCGTGTCCTGTGTGGAGAAGGTGCAGATCCTGCGCGAGAACGATGCGGAACTGCGTCAGGCCCTACAGGATGCTTTTGAAGACGGGGTTCTGATGGGGGTTGCGCCACAGGCGATGTTGCAGACGTTTCAGGCCATGCTGTCGGATCTGAAAAATCCTTTGCAGGGGCGTTCCGGGGGAGAACCGTCATGATGAAACGGCGTATTATGGGCCGGGCGCTTCTGTGCGGCATTGCCGGGGCGTGTCTGTCGGGGGGAGCGCAGGCTGCGGTGGGTGTGGCGCCTCCGGCCATGTATCCGGCTTCGACCTGGCAGGGGCAGTCACAGGCGGTGCTGCGTGTTCTCGATCGGCTGGACGGCCATCTGGAACTTCTGACGGTTCCTGTGGGCGGGAGCGCGACCTATCGCAGTCTTTCGGTCGGGGTTGAGTCCTGTGTCAGTCGGCCGCAGACGCTGGCGGCGGATGCCGGGGCTCTGCTGCATCTGAAGGACAGCAGCGACCCAGGACGGCCGCCTTTTGATGGCTGGATGCTGGCGCAGGAACCTTCTGTCGCAACTTATGGCAGCCCTTTGTATGATGTGCGCGTTGTCTCCTGTGCGGGTGTGCCGACGGCACCGCAGGCGGGACCTCTGCCAGCGGTAAAGGCGCCCGTGCTCGCCGGTGCGGACGTTCCGGTGGAAGAAGGCGGCGATGCTTCGGTATCTGCGCCCGGTTCCGCCTCGGGTGGTCCTGTACCGCTTGCTCCGGACAGTCATAATCCCATTCCGCTCGCGCCCTCCACAGGTGCGGCACCGTCCCTTGCTCCGGCGCCGCCTTCAGGGCAGCCCCTGGCGCCTCCCGAGGCTGATCCCGGCCTCGAATGAGGATGGGACGGGGCGGAATGACCCAGAAACAGGAAGAAATGACAGCTTCATGATTCAGGTTCCCTTTTCCCCATCCCGGGCAGCCCTGCTGCTTGATTTTGACGGTACCCTCGTAGATATCGCCCCCACGCCTGAAGCCGTCCGCGTTCCGGACGGGCTGACGGCCGATCTGCAGCGGCTGCGCGATATGCTCGACGGTGCGCTGGCGATCATCACGGGGCGACCCATCGCCCAGATTGATCATTTCCTGCCGGGTATTCCCTATGCTGTGGCAGGTGAGCACGGTGTTGCCGTGCGTCCGGCGCCGGATCAGGACGTGCGCCAGCGCGTGTTGCCGCTGGTTCCGGCCGACTGGACCGCGAAAAGCGAGGAACTTGCCGTCCATTATCCCGGGGCCAGCATTGAACACAAAAAAGCTGGAATGGTGCTGCATTATCGCCGTGTTCCCGAGGCGGAGTCGGCGTTCCGGGAACTGACGTCGGTCTGGCCCGTGGAGAGCCACGGGTTTCATCTTCAGGATGCGCAGATGGCCATCGAGCTTCGGCCGCTGGGGATCGATAAGGGCAAGGCGCTTGAGGAACTGATGGCGGAACCGCCTTTCAGGGGACGCCTTCCGCTGTTTGCCGGCGATGACGTAACGGACCGGGACGGGGTGAGGGCTGCGCGCCAGATGGGTGGCGAGGGCTGGCTCATTCCGGATGATTTTCCAGATGCGGCCACGTTCCGACGCTGGCTGCACGATCTTTCGGAGGGACGCGGATGGGGCGCCTGATCATTGTATCGAACCGCACACCCGCGCCAGGGGAGCGGACGCAGCCTGCGGGCGGGCTGACGGTTGGCCTGTACGACGCGGTCCAGACGCGGGAGACCGTCTGGTTCGGGTGGTCGGGGCATCAGCATGCGGATGCGGCCGATCGGCCCGTCCAGCGTGAGCAGGTCGGGAACGTCAATTATGTGACGTTTGATCTGACGCAGAAGCAGTACGACCGCTTCTATCTTAATTTTTCCAATGGTGTGCTGTGGCCCCTGTGCCATTACCGCACCAACCTGATCCGCTACACGCGCGAGGACTGCGACGTCTATTATGAGGCGAACCGGGTTTTTGCGGACCGGTTGATCGCGCTTCTGGAGCCGGGCGATACGATCTGGATCCATGACTATCACCTGTTCCCGCTAGGGCAGATGCTGCGTGACCGGGGCGTGACGGGACGGATTGGTTTTTTCCTGCATATTCCGTTTCCGCCCTGGAGCGTGGCGCGGCTTCTGCCCAAGCTTGACATGCTGCTGACCGGTCTGGCGGCCTGTGATCTGATCGGGGTGCAGACGCCGGAAGATGAGGCCAATCTCAGGGGATGTTTCGAGGCCTATGGTCTGAAAGCCGCCGTCAAGGCTGTGCCGATTGGGATTGATCCTGTGAGTTTCCGTCAGCAGGCGATTGAAAGTGCGGTCTCAGACGAGGTCGTGAAGATCGTCGATACGCTGGAAGGCACGCGGCTGATCATCGGTGTGGACCGGCTGGATTATTCCAAGGGGCTTCCGGAGCGGATGAAGGGGTTCGAGGCTCTTCTGAAAAATTATCCTGAACATCGGGGGCAGGTGACGTTCCTTCAGGTCACGCCGGTTTCGCGTGGCGGGGTGGAGAGTTACCGGCTGCTCAAGGAAGAACTGGACGGGCTGGTCGGGACGATCAATGGCGCTTATGGCACGCCGGACTGGGTGCCGATCCGCTATACGACCTGGCCGATCGGGCGTGATATTCTGGCTGGTCTGTACCGGATGGCGGATGTGGGGTTTGTCACGCCCCTGCGCGACGGCATGAATCTGGTGGCCAAGGAGTTCATTGCGGCGCAGGACGAGGACGATCCCGGTGTGCTGGTGCTGTCGCGGTTTGCGGGTGCTGCTCCGGAAATGCCGGAGGCGCTGCTGATCAATCCGCTGGATGCCGAAGGGATGGCGGATGCGCTGCATATTGGCCTGACCATGGACGTCAAGGCCCGTCATGCGGCATGGTCGGCGATGTATGGCGAAGTGTCGCGCAATACCGCAGGAAGCTGGTCCAAGCAGTTTCTTGATAGTCTGGAGGAAATCCATTCGTGCCCATGAACAGACCACGTCGCCCCGTTTCCACGTCTGCGCTGGGTGGGTTTTATGTTCTGGCTGGAGCGGTGGCGCTCGGGGTTGTCTGGTTTGCTGAACACTGGCTGAAGCTCGCGCCCTGCGAGCTTTGCCTCTGGGAGCGGCGCCCATGGTGGGTGCTGATCGGGATCGGAATTGTCACGATCGTTCTGCCCAGACGTTATGCGCGTTATACGGTTTTTGCCGGGATTTTATGCCTGATGACCAGCATCGGTCTGGCGGTGCTGCATGCGGGCGTGGAGCATAAATTCTGGCCTAGCCCCGCCCCCGAATGCCGGGCACCGGTTTTTCATGGTGGCAGTTTCAAGGACTGGATGTCGGCCATGCCAGCCCGGCCGAACAAGCCGTGTGATTCGCCGGATTACCTGTTCGGTCTGCCGGTTTCCATGACGGAACTCGGCGGTCTGTATGCTGTAGCGGTCTTTCTGGTTGCCTTGGTCGGGAGCGTCCGCATGGGACGCTCCCGCCGCTGAAGGCTGTACTCAGAGACGGGTGCCGCGTCCACGCCCGAAGATGAGGCTGATGACCAGCAGTACCAGGAAAATGAAGAAAAGGATCTTGCCGATATAGGCAAAGTCTGCCGAAATTCCGCCGAAGCCCAGCACCGCGGCGAACAGGGCCAGGATCAGGAAGGCAATGGTCCAGCGTAGCAGGTCCATGGGGTGTCTCCTTTGTCAGTCGCGCCCTCCGACGGAGAAGCGGGTGTTGAAAAGGCTGAACGGCGGCGGGATGAACGGGTTCATTTTCGCAGCATCCGTTTTATGTGGGGGCCGGGCGCGCGGTTCCTGTTTTCGTGAAGCCTGCCTGCCGGAGGATTGTCATGACCCTGTTCCGTTCCCTGTATCATCAGGGGTTTGCCCGGATCGCAGCCTGTACGCTGCCGGTGATGCTTGCTGATCCGCTGAAGAATGCGGAACGGACGCTGAATGTTCTGCGGGACTGTGATCGGCAGGGTGTGGCGGCGGTGGTTTTCCCTGAACTGGGGCTGACGGGCTATACGCTGGACGATCTGCGGTTTCAGGATGTGGTGTTGGAGGGAGCGCTTGAGGCTCTCCGACGGGTTGTGGCGGGGTCGCGGGATCTGTTGTCCGTTGCGGTGGTGGGGGTGCCGCTGGTGCGGGGCGGACTGCTCTATAACTGTGCGACGGTCGTGCATCGGGGGCGGATTCTGGGCGTGGTGCCGAAATCTCATCTGCCGCGCTATCGGGAATTCTATGAGCCGCGACATTTCACGTCCGGGTTGCGTACGTCGGGGAGCATTTGCCTGTTTGAGGAGAACGTGCCGTTTGGTGCGGATCTGCTGTTTCAGGCAGAAGATCAGCGCGGCCTGACGCTCGGCGTGGAAATCTGTGAGGATCTGTGGGTTGCGTCTCCGCCGAGCGGGAAGCTTGCGGAAGGGGGCGCGACGGTCATTCTCAATCCGTCTGCCTCGCCGGTAACGATCGGGCGGACGGATGACCGGTCTTTGCTATGCCAGGCGCAGTCCATGCGGACGCTCACGGCCTATGCCTATGCGGCGGCAGGCGAGGGGGAATCCACGACGGATCTGGCCTGGGACGGACAGATATCGGTCCATGAGGCCGGGCGACTTCTGGCACAGTCGGACCGTTTTCCGCAGGGCGAGCGGCTGGTTGTGGCGGATGTGGATCTGGATCTGTTGCGGCAGGAGCGGATGCGGACCGGGCAGTTCGGGCAGGCGGGTCAGGAGTTCCGGGCTGTCGGGTTCATGCTTCAGCCCCCTACGACGGATCTGGGGCTGAAGCGGGAGGTTGTGCGGTTTCCGTTCGTGCCATCCGATGCGCGGACGCTGGCGCGGGACTGTTACGAGGGCTGGACCATTCAGGTCAGTGCACTGCGGCGGCGATTGCAGGCCAGCGGGGCGCAAAGGGCCGTGATCGGGGTGTCAGGCGGGCTGGACAGCACACTCGCGCTTCTGGTGGCGGTGCGGGCGGCGGACGAGCTTGGCTGGCCGCGGACGCATGTTCTGGCCTACACGATGCCCGGATTTGCGACGGGAAGTGAAAGCCGCTCTCTGGCTCATGCGCTCATGAAGGCGCTGGGTGTTGAAGTGAACGAGCTGGATATCCGGCCTACGGCGCAGACAATGCTGGCGGGGATCGGCCATCCCTTTGCGGAAGGAAAGCCGGTTCATGACATCACGTTCGAGAACGTGCAGGCGGGGTTGCGGACCGATTTCCTGTTCCGGATCGCCAATTACCGCAATGGGATTGTGATCGGGACGGGCGATCTGTCGGAACTGGCGCTGGGCTGGTGCACCTACGGCGTGGGGGACCAGATGTCCCACTATAACGTCAATGCCGGGATGCCGAAGACTCTGATCCAGCATGTTATCCGCTGGCTGGCGCGTGAGGGAAAGCTGGGTGAAGGTGTTGGGCCCGTTCTGGAGCGGATTGTCAGCGCGGAGATCACGCCCGAGTTGGTTCCCGATACCGGGCAGGGTGTGCAGAGCACGGAGCAGACGATCGGGCCGTATCCGCTTCAGGATTTCACGCTCTATCATATTCTGCGTCATGGGTTCCGCCCGTCCCGGATCGCGTTTCTGGCTGAGATTGCCTGGGGGGACGCATCCTGCGGAGACTGGCCCGCGCATTATCCGGAAGATCGGAAAATTTCATACGATCTGGCCGAAATCAGGCACTGGCTGGAAATTTTTCTGCGGCGGTTTTTTGGGACGAGCCAGTTCAAGCGCTCCGCCATGCCCAACGGGCCGAAACTGGTAGCGGGCGGCTCTCTTTCGCCACGGGGAGACTGGCGCGCGCCCTCTGACAGTACGGCGACGGCGTGGCTTGAGGAGTTATGGGATAATCTCCCTGAAACGAACACAGCTCTGTGAACTTTCGGGAGGGAGGAATGTTAGGGGGTTTTGTCTTTCGGCATTCGTGCCAATATGTCGCAAACACGTCACCATACAGGAATATGACCCGTCATGGCTTATGCTACGATCAACCCTTATACCGGTGAGACGCTCAAGACTTTCCCGGATGCCACCGATCAGGAAGTCCAGACCGCGCTGACCGAAGCCTATGATGCGTTCAAAAGCTGGCGCCACACGTCTTTCGCCGAGCGTGCGAAGATCATGACCGCCGCCGCCAATATCCTTCGTCGTGATATCGACAAGTATTCCCGTCTTCTGACGCTGGAAATGGGCAAGATTTACGCCGAAGCCAAGGCCGAGACGATCCTGTCGGCTGAAATCTTCGAATATTATGCCAAACATGCCGAAGAGCTTCTCAAATCCGAGAAGCTGCCGGTTGCGGACCCGAATTCGGGCGATGCCGTTCTGATCCACCAGCCGCAGGGCATCGTGTTTGCAATCGAGCCGTGGAACTTCCCGTTCTACCAGATCGCCCGCATCATTGCGCCGCAGCTCTCTGCCGGTAACACGGTCATTCTCAAGCACGCATCCAACGTGCCGCAGTGCGCGGCTGCGTTCGATGACCTGATGAAGGAAGCCGGGCTGCCGAAGGGCGGGTTCCGCAACCTGTATGCCGCCCGTCATCACACCGAGACGATCCTCAAGGATCCGCGCGTCTGTGGCGTGGCTCTGACGGGGTCCGAAGGCGCAGGCGCCATTGTTGCCGGGATTGCAGCGCAGGCCCTGAAGAAGTCCACGATGGAGCTGGGCGGTTCTGACGCATTCGTCGTCCTGGACGATGCTGATCTGGAGAAGACCGCGAAATGGGCGGCTTTCGGCCGTCACTGGAATGCCGGTCAGGTCTGCGTGTCCGCCAAGCGTCTGATCGTGGCGGATGCCGTCTATGATCGTTTCCTTGAGCTGTACAAGGCGGAAGTTCTCAAGCTGAAGGCTGGCGATCCGATGGATGCGTCCACCACACTGGCGCCGCTGTCGTCGCAAAAGGCTGCGGACGATCTGAAGGCTCAGGTCGAGGAAGCCAAGAAGCATGGTGCGGTTGTCGAGGCGATTGGCCCGTCGGTGCCGGAGAAGGGTGCGTTCTTCCAGCCGCTGCTGATGACCAACCTGCACGAGAACAATGAAGCCCGTCTTTGGGAGTTCTTCGGTCCGGTGACGCAGCTCTATCGTGCCAAGGATGATGCGGACGCCATTCGCATTGCCAATGACTCGCCGTTCGGTCTGGGTGGTTCGGTCTTCACGAAGGATACCGCGCGCGGCGTGAAGGTTGCCGAGCAGATCTATACGGGCATGGTCTATATCAACCATCCGACGATGGTGAAGGCTGATCTGCCGTTCGGTGGCGTGGCCCGTTCGGGTTATGGCCGCGAGCTGATTGGTCTGGGGATCAAGGAATTCGTCAATCACAAGCTGATCGACGTTGTGGATATCGACGCACCGTTCTGATTGGGGCGTGTTGGGCTTCTTTCGAGGAGCCCGGTTCGATCTTCAGGTTATGAAAAACCCGCTTCCGGAGCTGTCCGGGAGCGGGTTTTTTTTGTGGGTGATCTGGAGGGGAAGGTTAGTTTTTCCGGGGTTTTGCCTGTTCAGCGCTGAGGCGGATCCACGGATGGCGTGCCTGAACGAAGGCCACGACGCGGGCCTTGTGGGCATCTTTTTCAGTCGAGGCATTCGTCATGGATGTTTCGTGCTGGCGGTAGTCAGCCAGAATCTGCGGGACGTGATGGCCGGGCAGGCCGCGTTCTGCCATGGAGCACCACAGATCGAAGTCCTCCCAGCCCATTGCTTCACGTGAAACATAGTAGCCGCCGACGGCGGCCCAGGCCCATTTCGTGACCATGGCCATCGCGTCGATGCGGTTTCCGGAAACGAGGGAGAGCGGGTTGAAGGGCAGGTCTCCCAGAAGTTCTGGAGTGCCTGGCTGGTGTTGGGTGTCAGCAGTCATGTCCATCAGGACTGGGCCGTTTTCGTTGAAACAGGCGATGAGCGGATAGGCATAGGCTGTGCCGTCATTCATGGAGCCTAGAAGGGTTTCGCAGGCTTCGGGGCGCAGGGTGTTGTCGGCATCAAGCTGCATGACATGCACTGTTTCGGCTGCATCCATTCCGATGTTGCGTGCGCCACCCAGACCGGCATTCGTGAGGGACTGACGCAGAATCAGGCGATTGAAGCGTTCGCGGTGCCGTTCCATCCATGTTGTCGCCAAAGCAAGCGAGCCGTCGGACGATCCGTCATCCACGACAATCAGATCCAGTACCGGCAGGGTCTGAGCGGCGACGGATTCCAGAGCGTCCAGAAGATGCGCTTCGTAATTATAGGACGTGATGACAACCGTGACCGGCGCTTCCCCCAGGGCGTCATGGTGGAAAAGGGTCCGGCTGGCGGGAATGACAGGCAGGCCTGACGGGGCAAGGCGGTCTCTGGCCAGACGTGTTTCCACCGCGAGGGCCGCTGCGTCGTCTCCATTCAGGGACGTCAGCGCAAGTTTCATCCGCTGGGCCTGGGCCTGCGGACCAAAGGGCCAGAGAATGGAATGATAGGCATCCCGCGCCATCCGGATGCGCCGTTCGGGGTTGTCGATCAGAGCGATCAGAGCATCGTGCCATTCGGCCGGACTACTGGCGAGAAGGCCGGTTTCTCCGTGATGGATGACGCGCTGGAACGGACCTGTGGGAGAGGCGACCGTCACCACGCCGGACAGGGCGGCCTCGAAAAATTTGATCTCGCTCTTTGCCTCACAGAAGACATTTCCTGTCTCCAGGGGGGCGATGGAGATGTCGAACCGGGCAAATTCGTCCTGAAGCTCCGCGAGCGGCACCATGTCGCGCCATTCGATCTGGTCCTGCACATGGATCAGGCTGGGAAATTCGTCCATGAGCAGAATGGGGCGATGTGTGTCGGGTTCGCGGAACAGGACAAGCCGGACCTGCGGGCGTTCGTGCAGGATATCCGCGATGGTAGTGCAGATGGGGCCGAAATCCCGCTGATGTGTCCGGGAGCCTGCGGCGTAGCCGATGCGGACCAGTCCGTCTTCGGCGTTGACGCTGCCCGGCTCTCCACGCATGCGCAGCGCCATCCGGGCGCGCTTTAGCGAGGTCATGTCGTAGACATTGGGTAGCAGGTGAACGACGGGGCGAAGGCTGTGCATGGCAAACACCAGTTCCGCCGTCGTGGTAGAGCCCTGGTCGCAGCGCAGGAAGGTGCGGCGCATGTCCGAGAAGCAGCGCTCGATCTGTTCTTCCGTGGCGCCGATCGAGCGGATACCATCAATCAGATCGACGCGTGCGTAATGCGGCACAAAGACAATATCGTCCGCGTCAAAAATGGTCATGACGTTTTCGGATCTGGCGAGATCGAAAATCGTACTGACATGACCGCTATATTCAACGCGCCAGAACACCATGACGTCTGCCCAGCGGATATCGTCGAAGCCCACAGAGGCACAGGGGACGACTCTGGCCTCGAAGCCCGCATCCCGGGCTGCGGCTGCATTCCTGTCGCACCGGTAGAGAACGCCGGGTGTGCCCGGTTCGCCGGCGATGAAAAGGACGCGGGAGACGGAGAAAGGAGCTGGAGAAGAGGGTGTGACGTCCTCGTCAGTAGCGGGATTCGGAACGGGAATGTCGATGGGCGAAGGCCGGGGACGAAGAGAGCGCTTCAGGCGGCGGCAGGCCCGGAGCCACAGGGGAGGCACCGGAACGGAAGCCGCTTCGACGGAAGGTGCAGTGTTCTCTTCCGCAGGGTTATTCGGATGTATGGCTGCAAGAGTCGCTGCCTTGCTGTTGGACAGTATGCGAAGTGAAACGCGCAGATCCTGAATAATGTGTGTCTTTTCCAGAGATTCCTGCTGCACCTTCTGTGTCCGTGTCTGCAGGAGACGCGTTTTCCGGTCGTTGCGGAGAAGCTGCTGGATGGCCTGTCGGTAATGTCTGCTTTCCGGTGTGTCGGAGAGTAGAAATCCCAGAAATGGGGAATCGCCTGCATGGATCAGGACATTTTCGGGAGTGAAAGCGAAGGACCCTTCAGAGTGATGAGCTCCGAACTGTAAAACAGGACATGAGGCAGATCCTTCTGTTGCGTCTCCGATGACCTGAAGCAGGACAGGGGGAGACACTTCGTTATTCCGGGGCGGGTGGGGCACGATCCGGATGTCGCTGGCCGGAAGGTGTGTGTCCAGAAGTTGACGGAGATTCTGCCCGGTGTGGCCGGGAAGGCGCGGTGAGTATTCGATCCGGGCGGTTGAGATGCCCTTCTCCTCGGTCAGGATCATCGTCAGCCAGGTGATCAAGTGAACGTGATCGGCCACATCCTGTCGGTTCGAAGTGATACGGTCATCGGTCTTTTCTGATGTCAGGAGAAGCGCCAGACGGACCAGAAAACGGTCGGCCTCTGAAGAGGAGAGAGAAGGCGGTTTGGAAAAATTCACGAGAAGGCCTGTGCGGGTCGGTTTTTCTGCGGAGGAAAGCATATCTTAAAAAAGACATGCCGTTTTCCATAAGGACTGAAGCGGTAGTCTTAATATTTATTTCTTACGAAATTAACATTGACGGAACTTTTTCGATATAAAAGGATTTGATTGAAGAGTTGGGTAATCCGCTCTTTTCCGTTTTCATATAATGAAAATGGAGAACTCTTTGTCGGCGCTGCCTTTCGAATCTGTAAATGTTGGATCGTGAATCCTTGTATCGTGCGCAAAGTTGATTGCCTTTGACAATCCGGCTCTGGTATGTGCAAGACTCGTCGCTCGATCATTTGGGTGGTCCGAGGGCCGCCGGTGCGAGGCAACCTTATTTTAGGAGTGCATGGTAATGGCTAACATTACTACAGTCGTTGGCGCCTCCGGCCAGACCTTTGCGGTCACGGTCAATGGTGGTCAGACCCAGCTTCTGGCGCAGCAGTACCAGACTGCTCTTTCCACCCTCCACACCAGTGGCGGTCTCGAATCTTATGACCTGGTCACCGGTAGCAACTCTGCTACGGGTTCCAATCCTGGCCATGGTCTGATCAGTCAGGGCGGTGATTATTCCGTTTCTGGCGGTACCACCCAGTACATCTCCGTTGGCAGCTATTCCGAATCCGGTCAGGACACGCTGAATTCAGCCGTGAGCTTGGACGTTTCGGGCAGCACGGCCAGCAGCATCAGCGTTCTTGCCGGTGATTATGCCGGTGTTACGTTCAAGGCTGGCAACCAGAACGGTACGTTCGTTGGCGGTGTTGGCAACAACACGTTCAATGGCGCCGGTTCCTCGGGCAACTGGACCGTTGCGATGGGTGACGGCAACGACACCATTACGGGTACCAGCGGTAACAACACCATCAGCGGTGGTGTTGGCAACAACAGCATCGTTCTGGGCAGCGGGACGAACGTCGTTCGCTCCGAGGGTCAGGACACCATCGACGGTCTGACCGGTACGGATACGGTTACGCTGCTCGGCGGTAGCTCCGTGGTTACGCTGGGTTCCAATGCAACGGTGTACGACACGACGTCGCACAACACTGTTTCGGGCGGCAACAACAGCTTCATCACGGGCGGCAGCTCCAGCACGTACTTCTCGACCGGCGCCATGAGCACCGTCTCGGGCGGCCTGAATGACACGATTTCGGCTTCTGCCGACCTCTGGCAGGTTCGTGGTACGTCCAATTCCATCACGGCCTCGGGCTCCCTGACGTTCCTGAATGGCACGGGTGCAACGACCGTCTCCGCTGGTACGTCCACGCTGTTCGGCGCTTCGGGCCTCGACCTGCTGCTGGTTGGCGGTTCTGCAAGCTCGACCAATCTGTTCGTTGGTGGTGATGGAAACGAGACCGTGTCGGCTGCGTCTTCCAATGGCACGCTGCACGCTTTCGCAGGCACGGGCAACGAAACCATCATCGGTGGTTCTTCTGCAGATACGCTGGTTGGTGGATCGGGTTCTGCTACCCTCACGGGTGGTTCGGGCGCTGCAAACCTGTTCGCCCTGACCAAGGGCGCTGCTGGTGGCGATTATACGATCACCGACTTCGGCAGCGCTGCCGGCAACCTGATGGCTCTGTATCAGTATGGCCTTCAGAACAACAACGGTCTGGCGAATGTTCTGTCGAGCGCTACGGTTGCTGGTGGTAACACCACGATCGAACTGTCCGACAGCTCCAAGATCACGTTCGTTGGCGTCAGCGATCTGAACGCTTCGAACTTCACCCTGAGCTGATCATGGACTCTGTCATCTGACAGATCTGTAGTGTTCAGGAAGGCCGGATCCGCAAGGGTCCGGCCTTTCGTGTTTTTGACCTTTTTGAAAGCCTGACGGAATGCGCGATGACGCGCGTGATATATTGACTGAAAGCTATCGAAGTGCGGCCCGGCTGAATGGATTGAGGGCCGAGCAGCTGCAAAAGGAAAATCAGCTTCTTCTTCGGCAGCTTTCTTTGATTCAGACCTCCCTGTCCTGGCGTGTGACGCTTCCTCTGCGCGCTATTCGTGCATTGATGTTGGGTAAACTGCTGTCCGGCAGACCTGTGCGGGAGGTTCCGGGACGGTTTCTGCGTCTGTGGGGGCGGGACGGGTTGGCTGGGATTCAGAAGACTGTCGTCCATCGCCTGCGTCGTCTGCAACGGGTTGGCGCGAAAGTGCGGGATGGTCTTCCTGAAGCCGGTAGCGAAACGGGGCAGCCCCATCCTTACAAAGCCGCTTGCGGACATCCGGCAGAGGGGTTGCGACCGAAGGTTCTGATCATCGCGGAACTCAGTCTGCGGCAGTGTGCCAAGTATCGTGTCTGGCAGAAGCGGGATTTTCTGACGGCGCTGGGCTGGTCGGTTCAGGTTGTTGACTGGCGCGATATTGCTGATGCCATGTCGGCGTTGCAGCTTTGTACACAGGTCATTTTTTATCGGGTCCCCGGGTTTAAGGATGTTCTGAAGCTGGTTCAGGAGGCTCATCGGCTGGAGCTTGCTCCTCGCTGGGAGGTCGATGATCTGATTTTTGATGAAGAGGAATATCGTCAGAACGGAAATATCGAAGCTCTTCCTGCGGAGGAGCGCGATCTTCTGCTGTCGGGGGTGGTGCTGTTTCGCCGGTGTATGCTGGCCTGTGGTCGGGGCATTGCTTCTACCGAGGCGCTTGCAGGTGCCATGCGCAGGGCGGGTCTGTCGGATGTGATGGTTCTGGAGAATGCTCTGGATGTGGAGACGCTGAAAATTGCAGCGTCCCTGCCTGTGCATTCAGGAGTCGGGCGTGTGTGGGTGTCTTACGGATCAGGCACCAATACCCATGATGCCGATTTCAGGCAGGCAGAGTCAGGCTTGCTGGCTGCGATGGCTGAGGAGCCCCGGCTGTGCCTGAGGGTGATCGGGCAGTTGCAGCTTTCTGAAGTATTTGAACGGTTTGGGGACCGGGTCGAACGTCTGACCGAACTGTCCTATGCTGAATATCTCGGGGCTCTGTCGCGGACGGATATTGCGATTGCCCCCCTGGAGCCGACGCTGTTCAACGATTGCAAGAGCAATATCAAGTTTCTTGAAGCGGCTATTGTCCGGGTCGCTGCGATCTGTTCGCCTCGTGCGGCTTTTTTGAGTGTGATGCGAGATGGACAGAACGGGTGTCTGGCGGCGGATGCCGCGGCATGGCGGGATGCCTTTCTCAGGCTGGCTCGGGATGACGGGTATCGTCGGCGTCTGGCGGAGGCGGCGTATGAAGACGTGATGGTTCGCTATGCGCCGGAGGCGATGGTGCAGACACAGGCCCGGCTTCTGTTCGGTGTTCCGGTCGTTCGGGAAGCGCAGGACCTCAGGGTTCTTATGGCGAATGTCTATTTCGCTCCCCGCTCTTTTGGGGGGGCCACGATCGTGGCTGAGGAGATGGGGCGCCGGCTGGTGCGCAAAGGGGTGAAGGTCAGTGTTCTGACGTCCCGCCCGAGCGTTATGGATCTTCCTGATGGCGATATTCGCTACGATGTGGATGGCATGACGGTTTTTGCCTCGGTTCTGCCTGATGATCAGGGGGGGCTGGGGCAACTGGACAATCCGGCCATGGCTGCAAGGTTCGCGGAAATTCTGGAGGCCTGTCAGCCGGATGTCGTTCATGTTCATGCCGCGCAGGGTCTTGGAGCCGGGCTTTTGCGGGTCTGTCAGGAGAAGGGGGTTCCCTATGTTCTGACGCTGCATGATGCCTGGTGGTTGTGTGAGCGTCAGTTCATGGTTCGGGCTGAGGGGCGTTACTGCTTCCAGACGACCATTGATCCGGCTGTCTGTCAGGCTTGTGTGTCAGGGGCACGGCATCTCGCGGATCGGGCTGTGGTGATGCGACAGGCGCTGAATGGGGCAGCTCTGCTGATTAGTCCGTCACAGGCGCATCGTGAGCTGTATCTGGCGAACGGGATTGCGCCCGAGCGTATCGTGGTCAACCGGAACGGGTTTCGCTGGCCTGAGCGTCCGCGCAGGAAGCGAACTGCCGGTACACCGCTACGGTTCGGGTTTGTCGGGGGGACGGAGGCCGTCAAGGGCTATGGTATGCTGAAAGAAGCGATGCAGTCTCTGTCCCGGAGTGACTGGGAGCTTGTGCTGGTTGATAACAAGCTCAATCTGGGCTTCCAGTCGATTTTTCCCGAAGACTGGTCGGTGCGGGGGCGGCTTCGTGTTGTCCCGGCCTATACGCAGTCAGGGCTGGACGATTTTTACGATCAGGTCGACGTGCTGCTGTTTCCGTCGCAATGGAAGGAAAGCTATGGCCTGACGGTGCGTGAGGCGCTGGCACGGGATGTCTGGGTTGTGACGACATCTCCGGGGGGGCAGTCTGAGGACGTAGTAGACGGGTTGAACGGAACCTGCCTGTCGCTGGACGGGAAAGCCAGGACGTTGGCCGAGGCTGTCTCGTCATTGTTGGATGCACCCGAGCGTTTTGAGGCTTACGCCAACCCCTTTCGAGATCGGCTTGCGACCTATGACATACAGGCAGATGAGCTTTATGGCTTTCTGAAACAGGCCTCGGGCCGAAGGGTCTAGCGTCCTAGGAGCAGGGCTGTGAGGGCGTGGCGGCGGTCTTCGCTGGCGAACGCCTGAACCGCTCTGGCGCGCAGGCTTGCCCGGCCAGAGCGGTTACGGGGTGGAGTTGAGGTCAGATAGGCCGCGATCCAGTCCGGATTGAAAAAGGTCGGATCTGGAATTTCCGCTCTCCATAGATGGATGGAGGCGATGCCGCTTGGATTGTCGCGCAGCAGCTCGGTTTTGATGAACGGAGCGTTGCCCGACCGCAGAACAGTCCGCCAGTCCGCATGCATGGGGTTGAGGGCCAGAAGACGGGCAAGGCCGCGGGTGCTGCCCCAGGAGGCTCCCGTGGACAGACCGGATGCCTTGATGGCCAGCCCAAGGCCGAGTTCTCCGTGGAGGACGATTTCGTCCTTGGTCATGTCGTTGAAGGGCTGGTTGAAAATGCGCTGGATCGCCGGGTGGTTCAGGGCGTCGCGCGTCATGCACAGGAACCACGACTGGAGATGGGACACGACCGCCTCGGAGCGGACCATGCCCCAGATCTGGAAATCCTTTTCCCGCATCCGCTCCATGATGGGCTGCAGGGGGAGGAGCGGGCCGAAGACGCTGTCATTGGCGAAAAGAATTTCTGACGCGTTGTCCGCGCATCCTTTGGCAAGCAGGAACTGCCAGGCTCCGAAGTC
Source organism: Gluconobacter sp. DsW_056 (assembly GCF_002153595.1). Lineage (NCBI taxonomy): Bacteria > Pseudomonadati > Pseudomonadota > Alphaproteobacteria > Acetobacterales > Acetobacteraceae > Gluconobacter > Gluconobacter sp. DsW_056. The sequence goes on along the minus strand of NZ_JOPF01000001.1, from coordinate 19,470 downwards.
CAGCCCGGTATTGGGGCGCGGATGGACAGTCGCGGCGATCGGATCGGCCGGGTCTGCGAGATCTTTCTGAAGCAGGTGGGCGTTAGCGTCCGAGAGGCCCGAGGCTGCGATGTGAATCGTGAAACCGCAGGAGGCAATCTGGCTGAGCAGATGCCGGGTGTGGGGCGGGAGTCTGGAATCCGGACTGTAATAGGCAAACAGGCAGACAGGCATCGTTGCGGACCCGCCAGAGGGAGAAAGAAACGTTAAATTCATGATATTATGGTTGTTTCTGAAGCAGATCTATATGAAATATTATGACATCTCGAGACGATGGAAAACTTGCCCCTTGATGCGCTTGAGCGGCGTTTCTGTATTGGAAAGACCCGATCTGTATTCAGTAAATCCGGAGTTTCATTCATGAGCAAAGCTTTTCTTGCCGCAGTTCTTCAGGATTCCATGAATTGCACTGGGGTTGTTGCCCAGAGGGCCGTCAATGACATGATTGAGGCGATTATCGAGGAATTACGGGAAGAAGGAGGATTTACGCTGCCATCCTTCGGAACATTCACGGTCTGTGAAACCAGGGCGCGGCAGGCCGTCAATCCCAGAACCGGAGAGTCTGTCACGGTTTCTGCGGGACGGACCGTGCGGTTCAAGGCCAGTCCGGGACTGAAGCAGTCTGTCTGAATGGAGGGTGGCTGGGGTGGGAGGATTCGAACCTCCGCATGGCGGAATCAAAATCCGCTGCCTTACCGCTTGGCTACACCCCAATCGATGCGCTCTCTGGAGCGCATGCTTTCGGACTTCTAGTCCGAACCGGTTGTCTTCGTAAAGTCCGAAGTCAGGACTCCAGTTCGAGATCGTGGTCTGGCAGGCCGGTATTGTTCAGGGCCTCGTCCATTTTGCGCCGGGCTGAGGGCTTGAGAATCCCATATCGCTCGGCACGGTCCAGTGCGCCATCGAGGGCAGCCATGGTCGCCGCCAGGTCCGGGCTTTCGTCTTTTTCCCAAGCCCGCATGGCATGTGCCCAGACGGCTGCAAGGGCATTGATGCGCCATACGCCGCCGAAACCCGTGCAGTCGATTCCGGCTGTTTCTGCCAGCCATTTCATGGAATCAAGGGTTGTGCCAGCCAGAAAGGCGGCCAGAGCGGGATCGTAGGGAACAGCTTGCAAGACTGCCCGCACCCCTTCGCGATATTCCTGAAAAATATCGAAGCGGCGCATGATCAGGTCGAAGAGATATTCGCGCAGCGTGCCGCCATTACCATCGTCACGCAGGGCGCTGGCGTCGGCCAGACGCCCGAGCTGGAGCAGGAGGAGGGCTTTGACGGGATAGCGTTTGCGGACTGTCTCGACCGGCAGGTCGGCGTCCCGGGCGGCATCCACGAGTGAAAAGCGGTGCCATCCCTCGCTTGCGGCGAGCGACAGGGCAGACTGGAGGAGGGCGGCGTCGAAGGCTTCCTGCGCCATGTCCGGCGGACCACTCAGTGCCATGTCGTCGGATTCAAAGGGGTCCTGCCGTCCGTCCATACGGGTCTCCTGTCGAAAGCTTCTGGTCTATTGGTGGGAGCATTGCGGTCCGCCGACAAGCTCTCTCCCATAAAGAAACCGTCAGCCAGCGAGTTCGTCGGCCCGTTTTGTAGCAGCGTCAATAGCTTTTGGAACCGTTTCGGGCCATGCATCGGGTTTCATGAGGATGGCCAGAGCTGCGGCCGTGGTGCCGTTGGGGCTGGTGACGGCCTTGCGGAGGTCTTCTGCGCTTTCGGGCAGATCGTCGAGCATGCGTCCTGCGCCATAGATTGTTCCACGGGCCAGACGGCGGGCGACATTCGGCGCCAGACCATGCTGTTGCCCAGCTTTTTCCAGCAGTTCGGCCAGAAGGAACACATAGGCCGGGCCGGAGCCGGAAATGGCCGTGACGACCGACAGATCGTTTTCGTTTTCGACCGGTACGACGTCGCCAACCGCGAAAAGCAGATCGTGACAGATGGAGGTCTGCTCCGGGGTGGCTGCGGCCGAAGCGTAGAGACCGCTGATCCCGGCACCGACCGAGGAGGGGGTGTTGGGCATGGCGCGCAGGACCGGAATGTCCGCGCCCGCAAGCCGGGCTGCTTCCGAAAGAGCCTCGCAGGTACGGCCCGCCATGACTGAGAGAAGGGCGGCACCGTTCAGGCGCGGCCCCAGCGCTTTTCCAAGCGCGTCGATCACGATTTCGGCAGCGCCAGGTTTAACGGCGAGGACGATGATGTCGGGTTGGAAATCGGCAGGGATTTCGGCGGCTGTCCGGACGACAGTGATCGTATCGTCCGGACTGGTTCGGTGTCGGTCAAGGACGACGAGGCGTGGCGGAGTGGGGGAGGCGAGCCACCCGTCGAGGAGCGCGCCTCCCAGCTTGCCGCACCCTGCAAGAAGGATTGAAGGGACGGATGGCACTGTCAGGCGTCTCCCACACAGTCGAGCATGGCGGCGTCTATGGCCTCTTGCGGTGATTTTCCGCCCCAGAGCGCGAACTGGAAGGCGGGATAAAAACGCTCGCATTCTGACATCGCGATTTCCACGAGGTCTTCCATGCTTTCGCCTGGCAGCGTCTGCACGCCGCGCAGCAGGAGCGTATGTCGGTAGGAGGGCGTGCCTGTGTCGGGATCGACGGCGAAATGGCCGATCCAGAGGCGGTTATTGGCGAGGGAAACGAGTTCGTGGACGGCCGGCCGGCGCTTTGCGGGGGAGCGCAGGTCCATGATGCAGTTCAGATGCAGGGCCGACAGTTCGTCGGACCATGTGAAGTACAGGGAATAGTCGCACCACTGTCCGGGGGCCTGGGCGGCCATTTCGGACGGGCCGAGGCGTTCGAACTCCCATTCATAGAGGCCCATGACCTGTTCCATCAGGTCGAGCGGATGGGATTCTGTTTCATTGGTGAGTGAGGTGCTCAGGGCAGGCATGGCGGGTCTCCCAAGGCCGTGGAGCCTGGCACCGGCCTGGCGCCGGTGCGGCGCTCCAGATGTCTGCGGCCGGAAGCGGAAAACCCGCTCCCGACATCAGTTACGTTATGGAGCCTTGGCCTCGGGTGCAAGCATTACGCGTTGCAAAAGTCACACTGGTTTCGGGGACTGTTGCAGATCAGCCCTGTGGGCCGCCTTTTTCTTCGGTTGCAAGCTCCTCGACAGCAGCCAGACGCGATTCGATTTCGGCCAGACGCTGTTCTGTTGCGTCCTGTGCCATGCGCGCACGGGTTGCCATTTCCTGTACCGCGTCGAATTCGTCACGGCGGACGAGGTCAAGGCTGTTGAGGATTTCGTCCACGCGGGTGCGGATGATGGCGTGAAGCTCTTCGCGGGCGCCGGTCACGGCGGAAAATGCGTTACCGGCGAGGCCAGCGAGGTCGTCGAAAAAGCGGGGTCTGTCAGCCATGATGAGGGTCCTGCTGTTCTGCGGCGTGTCGTGTCGGGCGCGTCGCTTGGATCGTTATCGGGGGCAGACTATACAGGAAGGATGATTATCGTCACCGGCGGGGCCGGATTCATTGGTTCGTGTCTTCATGCCGCCCTGCGTCGCCGGGGCTTGCGGACGGTTGTGGTTGACCGGCTCAGGGACGGAGTGAAGTGGCGCAATCTGGCGTCCCATGCGCCGGATCGCATCATCACGCCTGATGAGCTGGAAGGTTTCCTTGCGACCGAACCGGATGTGGAAGCCGTGTTTCACATGGGGGCGATCAGCGCCACCACGGCGCGGGACGGAGATCTTGTCTGGTCGAGCAACGTGGCCCTGTCACAGAAACTGTGGCGGTGGTGCGCGGCGCGGGGGGTGCGGATGATCTATGCGTCTTCTGCCGCGACCTACGGGGCGGCGGACCGGCCGGAGATGTTCCGTGACGGGCTGGATGGCATTGATGGCCTGAGGCCTCTGAACCTGTATGGCTGGTCCAAGCAGGCTTTCGATCTGTGGGTGAAGCGGGAAATCGAAAGCGGAGCGGCTGTGCCGCCGCAATGGGCCGGGCTCAAATTCTTCAACGTTTATGGGCCGAACGAATACCATAAGGGGTCAATGATCTCGGTCGTGAAGGTCAAATACGATGAGGTCGTGCAGGATCGTGCGGCAAAGCTGTTCCGCTCGGATGTGCCGGGACTGGCCGACGGGCAGCAGCAGCGGGACTTCATCTGGGTCGGGGATGTTGTCAACGTCATGCTGTGGCTGTTCGATCATCCTCAGGTCAGCGGGCTGTTCAACTGCGGGACCGGTGTGGCGCGGAGTTATCTCGATCTGGCACATGCGGTCTGTGACGCTGCGAAGCGGGCGAGGGATGTCGAATTCGTGGACATGCCCGAGAAGCTGCGCGGGCAGTATCAGTCCTTTACCTGTGCGGATATGAGCCGCCTTCGCGCTGCGGGCTATGATGCGCCGTTTACGTCTCTTGAAGACGGAATCGGGCAGTATGTGCGCGACTATCTTTCCCGTTCCCACCCCAATCTCTGAGAGCCGATTCTGTGAGCCATCCTCTGATCTTTCCTGATTTTGATCCGGTTGCCTTTCATGTCGGCCCTCTTGCGGTGCGCTGGTATGCGCTCGCCTATATGGCGTCGTTCATCATTGCGCTGCCGATTGCGAAGCGGCTGAACCGTCTGGCGCCGGAAGTGGCGACGAAAGAGCAGGTCGACGACTTTCTGTTTTACGCCATTCTTGGTGTGTTGCTGGGGGGGAGGCTGGGTTACGTCCTGTTCTACCGGCCGATGGATTATCTTTCGCACCCGCTGGAAATCTTCAAGACGTGGGACGGCGGGATGTCGTTTCATGGTGGGGCGCTGGGCGTCATTCTGGCGCTGGCCTATTTCAGCTGGAAGAACCGTCTGAGCTTTCTGGCCTTTGCGGACCGCATTGTGCCGGTGGTGCCGATCGGGCTGGGGCTTGGGCGCTGTGCGAATTTCGTGAACGGGGAACTGTGGGGGCGTCCGGCGTCTCCGGATCTGCCCTGGGCGATGATTTTCCCGACGGGTGGGCCGATTCCGCGTCATCCTTCCGAATTGTATGAAGCCCTGACCGAGGGTGTGCTGCTGCTGTGCGTCATGCTGTTTGCGGCCAGTCGTCCGGCGGCGCGTGAGCGGTTTGGGTTCCTTTCTGGGCTGTTCCTGTTCGGCTATGCCTGTGCACGGAGTTTCTGCGAGTTTTTCCGGCAGCCGGATGCGAATATCGGGTTCCTGTCTGGTGGCACGACGATGGGGCAGTTGTTGTGCATTCCGATGGCGCTCGCGGGGATGGGGCTTATGGTTTATGCGATGCGGCGCCCGGCGCAGGTGTCGGCACATGTCTGAGGCCGTGCTGACGGGATCGGTTCTCAGGGTGCCGCACGGGTTCTTCACGCGGCTCGGGGGCGTCTCGCCGGCGCCGTATGACAGCCTGAACTGTTCGCTGTCCTCGCAGGACGATCTGGCGAATGTGACGGAGAACAGGGCCCGGGTGGCACAGGCGATCGGGGTTGAGCCGGATCATCTGCTGGGGCTGAAGCAGACGCATAGTGACATCACTGTGCCTGTGACGGCCGAAACGTCCCTCTGGGTCGCGGGGGCCGGGGAGGTCGGGGATGCGCTGGTGACGGACCGTCCGGAGATCGGCGTGGGCGTCATTACGGCGGATTGCGGGCCGGTGCTGTTGTCTTCTGAGGATGGACGGATCGTGGGTGCGGCCCATGCGGGCTGGCGTGGCGCTGCGGGCGGGATTCTCGAATCCGTGGTAGCGCAGATGGTTGCGCTGGGGGCTGTGGGAATTCGGGCTGTTGTCGGGCCTTGCATTGCACAGGAGAGCTATGAAGTCGGGCCGGATATGCGCGATGCTGTTCTGGCTTATGGGACGGAGGGGGAAATCTTTTTCCGTTCAGCGCCCCGCGCCGGGCATTTCCTGTTTGATCTGCCGGGCTATTGCGGGTTTCGTCTGGAACAGGCCGGAGTCCGGACCGTACAGATTCTGGGCGTCGATACGCTGACAGATCCGCGTTTCTTCAGCCATCGCCGCCGCACACTCGCAGGCGGTGGGCATATCGGGCATCAGATTTCGGCGATCCGCCCGCTGGCCTCTCCACTGGGCTGAGGGCGGCGAAGGCCGGATTTCTCCAGCAGCCAGCGATCGGCGGGGCGTGAGAAAAAACGGTCCACGAGGACACCGAGGCAGAAGGACAGGCCGAGGGTCGGGATGAACCAGACCCAGCCGAACGTCCAGTTCTCTCCGGTGGCTCTGAACAGGTGGACCATCGGCATGACGACGAACATGTGGCTGAGATAGATTTCATAGCTTAGTCGTCCCCACTGACGCGGCCATGCCAGAAACCGGCTTGCAGTCGCCTTGCCCCAGCCGTTGTAGAAGGCGAGCAGCAGGACCGCGCAGGATAATGTAAAGAACAGCGGAGCGCCGTAGTTCAGGATCTGCCAGAGGATATGGCTGTCCAGCAGATAGAGCCCGACACCGAAGGTTCCGGCCCAGCCCAGCCAAGGCGTGAGGCGCGCAAACATGGCAGGAGGCATCCGGTGTGCGAGCAGGGCTGTGCAGACGCCCATGGCGATTGCGGAAATGCCTGGTCCATAGGCCTCGTCCTGCCAGATTTCCGAGGCGTCCCGGAGTTGCCATTCCGCAAACGGGAGCGAGAGGGCGAGCAGCGCGAAAATGCAGACAAGCAGTCCGGGGCCGATCAGTTTTGGAATGCGCCCACTCAGGAGGCAGAGGATCGGGAAGGCGAGATAGAACAGTTCCTCGACCGACAGCGACCACAATACGTCCCAGTTGGCCGGAAGGTAGTTCGTCCGGGCTTCATAGAGGTTCAGATGCATGAACAGGGCTGCAAAAATGGCGCCAGGCAGCGTCTGGCTGTCGTGATGGAAGCGGAAGTCAGGCGCGCCCGCGATTTTGAGAACCGCGAGAATTCCCAACAGAACCAGCAGGCATGGCAGGATCCGGCAGGCGCGGCGTCCGGAGAAGGCGAAGACGTTGATTTTACCCGGACTGCCCCAGCGGCGCATTGTGTGATCGGTAATCAGAAAGCCTGAAATGACGAAGAAGATCTTCACGCCTTTGGCGCCGTCCCAGGTCAGGGCTTTCAGAAGAAAGTCGGGGAAGACGGTGGAAAGGCCGGTGTGCATCAGGGGGATGCGCAAAGCGAGGTGATGGATGACGACGAGGATAATGGAAATGCCCCTGAGCAGGTCGATCCCCGGATTGCGTTGTGCGCCTGTCGTAACTGTCTGCACCCTGAGATCCCATTCTGCAAAAGCGGAACACTTCTGTAATGAAAATCAGGCATGATTCCGTTCGGAATGCGGCATGAGGCGGGCTGAGGCAAAAATCAGGTCTGTGCGAACGTCTGGTTTTCGTCGAGGGGGCGTTTTTCCGTTCTGGAGCCGAAGAGGAGTGTGACGGTGGCGCCGGACAGGAGGATCAGGGTGGTCAGGCCGAAGACGCCGGGAAAGCCGGCGAGCGGGTAAAGCCAGCCGATCAGGACGGGGGAGGCGATGGCGCCGAGGCGTGCGATGGCGGAAGCGAGGCCCATGCCCCGGGCGCGCAGGGCGGTCGGGAAGAGTTCGGGGGTGTAGGCGTAGATGCCGCCGAAAGTGCCGTTCATGAAAAAGGATAGCAGGATGCCGAAGATCAGGACCTCCATGGAGGTCCGGCTGGCGGCCATGCCGATGGCGCTGAGTGCTCCGGCGAGCATGAACAGGGCCACGGTTCCGCGTCGTCCAAGGCGGTCAGTGAGCAGGGCGGCGCAGGCATAGCCAGGGAGCTGGGCGAAATAGATCGAGATGGCGTAGCCGAAGCTTCGGGTGATGGTCATGCCCCGTTCCATCATCAGGGTCGGGATCCAGGTGAAGAAGGCGTAGAAGCTGAAAGTGATGGCGAGCCACATGGCCCAGCTCATGAAGGTGGAGCGCCGCAGGTTCGGGGCAAACAGATCCCGGACCGGGCGCAGGGAAGGAGCGCCACGGTCGGTCGTGGTGGTCAGGCCGACCGCGAGGCCTGCGCTTTCTTCAATATCGCCGACGATCCGGCAGGCCTCTGCCGTGTGGCCCCGTTCGTCGAGCCAGCGGGGGGATTCGGGCAGAGCGCGGCGCCACCACAGCAGCATGAGGACTGGAAAGCCTGTCAGGGCCAGAGCCCAGCGCCAGCCATCCTCCATGGCGGGGACAAGCATGAATCCCAGAATCGCCGCCGTGACGTAGCCGAAGGAATAAAATCCGGTCAGGGCCGCGGTGAAGGCGCCCCGATAGCGCGCGGCGACGAATTCGCTGAGATAGGGTGCGATGATCGTGGCTTCCGCACCGGCCCCAATCCCGGATAGCAGGCGGCACAGGAAGAAGGCGATGAAGGAGGACGATCCGGCGGACAGGAGCGAGCCGATGGCGTAAATGGCCAGCGCGCTCATCATGACGCGGCGGCGGCCCGACCGGTCTCCCCACCAGCCGGATAGCAGGGCGCCCAGCCCGTAGCCCAGATAGGTGGCGCTTCCGAGCAGGCCCAGCGCCGGGCCGCTCAGATGCCACTGGTTTTTCAGCATGGGCAGCGCAAAGGCGACAATGGCGGAATCGAGGCCGTCGAAGGTATAGCCGAGGCCGCCGAGGAACAGCAGTTTCCAGTGAAAGCGGGTAAAGGGCAGGCATTCGATGCGGGCGGCGATGCTCATCGGAGGGGATATCTGCCGGGAACTGTGGAAACGGAACGCAATCGTAGCGGTCGCGGGACGGGATGGTCCAGAGGGGTGCAGCAGGGCCGTTGAGTCCGAAAATGGTTGTATCGGTGGCGGTTTTCCGCTACTCCGCGCCTCGCACAGGCACCCCTGGAGGTCTGTGTTGACGAAATTCAATACGCAGGAGCGTAACAGTGGCTAATTTGACGACACTTGCTGTCTCGACGCGTGCGAAGGCTGGTAAGGGGGCAGCGCGCGCAACGAGACGTGAGGGCCTGGTGCCGGCCGTGATCTACGGTGGCAAGGAAGAGCCCTCCATCATCGCACTTGATCCGCGCGTGATCATGAAGGAACTGCATCGCGGTGGTTGGTCCTCGCGCGTGTACAACCTTGCTGTCGAAGGCGCAGAGCCGGTTGCGGCCCTGATCCGCGACGTGCAGCTGCACCCGGTTTCCGATGCCCCGATCCATGTGGACTTCCAGCGCGTTACGGCTGGCACGAAGATCCACGTGGAAGTCTCCATCGCTTTCGTTGGCGAAGAGAAGTCCCCGGGCATCAAGCGTGGCGGCGTTCTGAACGTTGTGCGTCATTACATCGACGTGCAGGCTGATCCGGCCAACATTCCGGAGCACTTCACGGCAGATCTGAGCGGCCTCGACATCCACGAAAACGTGCGCTGGACGGACCTCAAGGGCACCGAAGGCGCTGTTCTGGCCAGTGGTCAGGCTGCGGACATGGTCATCGCCTCCATCGCGGCACCGACCATTGACGCCGAAATGGAAGCCGAAGCTGCTGCCAAGGCCGCTGCTGAAGCTGCCGCTGCCACGAAGCCGGGCGCAAAGAAGAAGTAATGTCATGAGGCTCTGGACCGGTCTCGGCAATCCCGAGCCGGGGATGAGCCGTCATCGACACAATATCGGCTTTATGGCGGTCGACGAGATCGCCAGGCGCCACGGTTTTTCACCGTGGCGCAAGCGCTTCCGGGGGGAGACTTCCGAAGGCGTCATCGGGGGGCAGAAGATTTTGCTCCTCAAGCCGATGACGTATATGAACCTGTCGGGTGACAGTATTCAGCAGGCCGCGCAGTTCTTCAAGATTGCGCCGGACGATATCACCGCATTTCACGATGAACTCGATCTTGCTTTCGGCAAGCTGCGCATCAAGCGTGGTGGTGGCGCCGCCGGGCATAATGGTCTGCGCTCGATGGACAAGTGTCTGTCGGGGCCGGATTACTGGCGCGTGCGGATGGGAATCGGTCATCCGGGGCACAAGGATCGTGTGACGGGTCATGTGCTGGGGAATTTCGCCAAGGCGGAAGAGCCGGAACTCGAGCGCTGGCTTGAGGCCATGGCGGACGCAGCGCCCCTCCTTGCGAAGAAAGAGCACGAAGCCTTCATGACAAAGGTTGCCCTGCTGGCGGCGTAACGGTGTTCCGGCTGAAATGGCCGGTCAGGGCGGGTCTGACAAACAGGGCCATGACATCCATCAGGGCGTGAAATCCCATCAGCCAGATCAGGGGGGTTCCGTGGAGGGCGCGGAGCATGAAGATCAGGCCGATGACCGTTGTGATCAGCACGCCTTTGCGCCCCTGATACCAGTGCATTCCCCCGAACAGCAGTGTTGAGAGTGCTGCGCCTGCGATCAGGCTCCCGGTGAGTTGGCCTGCGAGCAGGGGAAGTGCCAGACGGAAGAAAAGCTCTTCTCCCAGACCCGCATTCAGGCAGAGCAGAAAGGCCAGCCCGGCTTCGGGCAGGGTGCGTGGGATCAGGGCAGAAAAATCACCAAGTGGGTTGAGGAGTGCGGGCCGCTTCAGCTTGCGGAGCAGAATGAACATGCCCGCGAGGATCAGAAGACCGCAGGTGAATCCTGCGAAAAATGCGGGTGATATTTCAGGAGGCGTCGTGCTGACCGGTGTCGCCGGTGCGGACAGGCGTAGCTGGATAAGGGATGTGGGCTTCACGGATTCAGGCAGAATCCAGAGCGTCACGAGACCCCCAAGATCGAAAAACAGGACGCTCTGCAACAGCCATTTCAGATAGAAGCGGCGTCTTTCCTGAGTATGGGGGGCAGTGCGGAAGATTTTCCAGTCCTGCATTCCCCTGCGGCTGTGGTGCACGCAGGCGGCCAGCAGGAATGCGAGCCAGAGGATTGCCAGAATTCTTGCTGTCGGGATGTCGTGCAGGATTGTCATGAATGGGTTCTCTTTCCATATTGGAAAGTCAGATCATCATTTTCCATATTGGAAAGTCAAGGCTATGCAGCAGGATGGATTCGAAACGACGAATGTGAGGAGTCGGGACGATGCGCGTGCGCAGCTGGAAGCCCTGGACGCCTTCAGGAACAGGCTTCCGAAGGAGCTGGTCTGTCCGTGGTGGAATGCGCCGGTCATGGGCGGTCTGCTGGCGCTTCTGACCTTTGCGATGAGTCTGGACCCGCCCTTTATTTTTCTGCTGGAAGGGCTGTGCGTCGCATTGATGGGCATTTTCTACGCGCTCGCGCGGCGGCAGATGGGATATTTCGTCAATGGATACCGGCGGGGGCGCACCCGGAAGATCGCAATCGGTATGATTCTGGGGGTTTATGCGATGATGGCGCTGTCCGGAGCGGGGGCGAGGGTGCTTCATCTGGCGTGGCTGCCGTGGATTGCGACGCTGGGCAGTTTTGCGATCGGCTATGGGGTTGCGTTGCTCTGGCGGAGGGCCTGGCAGGCTGGTATGACGGCGCGGTTGTGACGGCTGTTCCCCAATTCGATCCTGTTATTCATCCTCCGGTTCGCTTGCAGCTTGCTGCGGCCCTGTCGGAAGTGAACGACATGGAATTTGGCCGGGCGCGGGACCTTCTGGGTGTGAGTGACTCGGTCCTGTCCAAGCATCTCGCGCAGATGCAGGAAGCGGGCTATGTGCGGTTGCGCAAGGCGCCTCTGGGGGGGCGGCAGCGAACCTGGCTGGTTCTGACTGCACAGGGGCGTGCGGCTTTGAAGGCGCATGTGCGGGCCTTGCAGGATCTGGCGGGAATCGTGGGCTGAAGCCTGTTTCGCGAGGGTGGGAGGTTGTGAGCCTCTCCGGTTTCTGCGAACAACAGGGCAACGGAATTTTCTGGAACGGGTCGTTCGCGTCCGAGCGGTCTTTTAATGATGATGGAGAGCACGAATGGGTTTCAATTGCGGCATCGTTGGTCTGCCCAATGTTGGCAAGTCCACGCTGTTCAATGCCCTGACGGAAACGGCGGCTGCACAGGCTGCGAATTACCCGTTCTGCACCATCGAGCCGAATACGGGGCGTGTGGCCGTGCCGGATGCGCGGCTGGATGAACTGGCGCGGATCGGCAAGTCCATCCGCAAGGTTCCGACAAGCCTTGAGTTCGTGGATATTGCCGGTCTGGTTCGCGGCGCGTCCAAGGGCGAAGGGCTTGGGAACCAGTTCCTTGCCAATATCCGTGAAGTCGATGCCATTGTGCATGTTCTGCGCTGCTTTGAAGACGACGACATCACGCATGTTGAAGGTGGCGTTGATCCGGTTCGTGATGCGGACATCATTGAAACTGAACTGATGCTGGCGGATCTGGAGAGCCTTGAGAAGCGCCAGATCGGGCTTCAGAAACGCGCCCGCGGCAACGATCGTGAGGCACAGGCACAGCTTGAACTCCTGGAGCCGCTGCTTGTGGCTCTGCGGGATGGCAAGCCGGCGCGGACGGCTGTTCCGAAGGGACAGGAGGTTGAGGCGTCCCGTCTTCAGCTTCTGACGACGAAGCCTGTTCTGTATGTCTGCAATGTCGAGGAAGCCTCGGCGTCCACCGGCAACGCGTTTTCGGAAGCCGTGCGCAAGCGGGCCGAAGCCGAGGGTGCGGGCGTTGTCGTGGTGTCGGCCGCCATTGAAGCGGAAGTCAGTCAGTTGCCGCATGAAGACCGTACGGAATTTCTGGACGGTCTGGGCCTGACGGACAGCGGACTGGATCGTGTGATTGCGGCTGGTTACAAACTTCTGGGTCTGCGGACGTATTTCACGGTTGGACCGAAGGAATCCCGCGCCTGGACGATTACGGCCGGGACGAAGGCACCTCAGGCCGCTGCTGTCATTCACAACGACTTCGAGCGTGGCTTCATCGCCTGCGAAACCGTGGCGTTCGACGATTACGTGGCCTGCAATGGCGAGGCCGGGGCCAAGGAAGTCGGCAAGCTGCGGATCGAAGGCAAGGAATATGTGGTGCAGGATGGAGACGTCCTGCTGTTCCGTTTCAATGTCTGAGACGGGGGAAGACGCCGTCCGGATTCTGGGCGGTCTGGCGGAAAAGGCCCGCCGTGCCAGCCGGAATCTGGCGCGCGCCAGCGAGGAAATCCGTAATCTTGCGCTTTTTGAGGCTGCAAAAGCTTTGCGGGAGCGGTCTGCCGGGATTGTTGCGGCCAACCGGAAGGATCTGGCTGCCCTTTCCGAAGACCGGAATGCAGCTTTCCGTGATCGTCTGACGCTGACGCCGGAGCGGATCGAGGCCATGGCGCGGGGTCTGGAGGATGTTGCGCGTCTGCCGGACCCGGTGGGACGTATTCTGGCAGAGTGGGATCGGCCGAATGGTTTGCACTTCCGCCGGGTTGCGACACCACTTGGCGTGATCGGCATGATCTACGAAAGCCGTCCGAATGTTGGCGCGGATGCGGCGGCGCTGTGCATCAAGTCAGGCAATGCTGTGATTTTACGCGGGGGCGGGGAGAGCCTGCATTCGGCGCGCGCGATTCAGGTTGCGATGGAAGATGGATTACGGGCCGCCGGGTTGGATGAAGCCTGTGTGCAGATTCTGCCATCTGCCGATCGTGCTCTGGTGGGGGCGATGTTGCAGGCTTCGGGGCAGATTGATCTGATTATTCCGCGTGGTGGCAAATCCCTTGTGGAGCGGGTGCAGCGCGAAGCCCGCGTTCCGGTTCTTGCTCATGCGGATGGCCTGAATCACACCTATGTTCATGCAAGCGCTGATCCGGCCATGGCGCGGAAGGTGCTGTTGGACGCGAAAATGCGCCGGACGGGCGTCTGTGGGGCAACGGAAACGTTGCTGATTGACGCTGCGATTGCGCCGACACTCCTGTCGCTCTTGGTTCAGGATCTGGGGGCGAAAGGATGCGCGTTCCGGGCTGATGACCGGGCCCGCGCGATTGTGCCGACACTTGAAGCGGCCCGAACTGAAGATTTCAGGACGGAATGGCTGGATTCGGTGCTGTCGGTTGCGGTGGTGGATGGGGTTGAGGACGCTCTGGATCATATCGCCCGGCATGGAAGCTCGCATACCGAGGCCATTATTGCGGAGGATGCGGAGGCCGCGGCTGGGTTTCTTAATGGAACGGACAGTGCGGTTGTGATGTGGAATGCGTCCACGCAGTTTTGTGACGGTGGAGAATTCGGATTCGGAGCGGAAATCGGGATTGCGACTGGCCGCATGCATGCACGCGGCCCGGTGGGGCTCGAACAGCTGACATGCTATCGCTACGAGGTGATCGGCACCGGACAGGTGCGGGGCTGAGCAGTATTCCGACGTCTGGCGACGGCCGGAACATGCGGATCGGCCTGCTGGGGGGATCTTTTAACCCCGCCCATGCCGGTCATCTCATGGTGGCACGGCGGGCATTGCGGGCGCTGCGGCTGGATCAGGTGTGGCTCATGGTCTCGCCGGGGAATCCGCTCAAGCCGGGCAAGGGGATGGCGCCGTTCAGGGTGCGTCTTGCTTCTGCGGAGCGGATTGCAGATGGGCGGCGAATCGTTGCGACCGATATCGAGTCCCGTCTGGGGCAGCGCTTTACTGTCAGGACCGTGGCGTTGCTGAAGCAGCGCTTTCCGCATGTGCGGTTTGTCTGGCTGATGGGGGCGGACGGCCTGGCGCAACTCTCGCGATGGAAGCGCTGGCGGCGCCTGGCGGCGATGGTTCCCATAGCCGTCGCTCCGCGTCCGGGAAGCGTTTCGCCCGCGCTCAGAGGGGCTGGGGCGTCTGTTTTACGGCATCAGAGGCGGCCTTCGCGGGAATCTCCGGTGCTTGCGGAGCGAAAAGGCAACGCATGGACGTTCCTTTCTGCGCCGCAGAACGATATATCGGCTACAGCGTTGCGTGAGTCCGGCCAGTTTCGTCCGGAGTCCGATCAGGAGTAAAAACCATCACCAAGACGACCTCTCCCGAATCGCAGGCCAAAAAGCCTGTGCGCCGGAAAACCAGCTCCCCCGATGCGGCACTGGCCGAGGCTGCCAAGGTGCCGGGAACGGCTCGCAAGAAGGCTGCTGTCGCCGGACCGAAGAAAACGGCCGTCAAGCGCGAAGCCGTGCAGCCGGACGTTCTGACCAGCATGCTTGCGGTCATCACCACGAGTCTGGATGAAGACAAGGGTGAAGACATTGTTGTGCTGGATCTTGTTGGCCGTGCGAACTTCGCAGACCGCATGGTCATCGCGACCGGTCTCGCCGACCGCCAGATCTCCGCGATGGCGCATCACATCGAGAAGAAACTCAATGAGATCGGCATCAAGCGTATCCTGATCGAAGGCGCGAATGGTAGCGACTGGGTCCTGATCGACGCTGGTGATGTTGTTGTTCATCTCTTCAAGCCGGAAAGCCGCGAGCTTTATGGTCTGGAGCGGATGTGGGGCACGGATCTGGATGGCAGCGAAAACGAAGTCGCGGTCGGACAGGGCGAAGCGCAGGACTGAATGAAACTCGTCGCAATCGGCCGGCTCAAAGCCGGGCCGGAGCGCGAACTGTTCGAACGTTATGCGGGCCGGATCCGGCCCGCCCTGACGGTGACGGAACTCGCGCCGTCAAAGGGCAGCGTCCAAGAGCAGAAGCGCAAGGATGCTGCGGCTCTGTTGGGGGCCTGTCCCGACAATGCGCTGATCGTGGCTCTGGATGAGGGCGGCAAGACGCCTGACAGTCTGCGTCTTGCGGAGATGCTGTCCCGCTGGCAGGAGTCGGGGCGTCCCATTCATTTTCTGATCGGTGGTGCGGAAGGGCTGGATTCGAGCGTGATCCAGCGCGCTGATTCCGTGATTTCCCTTGGGAAACTGACCTGGCCGCACATGCTGGTCAGGGTTCTGATCGCCGAACAGGTTTTCCGGGCCCAGGCCATCAATACCGGCCATCCCTATCATCGGGAATCCCGGCCGGATTGAGCGCCGGGTTATATTTCCCCGATTATATCAGCGAATCGAGCGGTCTGGCGCGTCCGAGGTGAAGGCGTCGTCCGGCGCTTCGGCAACTTCCGTGCTGAGCATCGGATGGCTCAGGGCATCGGAGCCATTCACGACAGCACTGTGACGGAAACTCGAGGAGGTCGAGGCACGGGCCAGCACAACATGCGGGGCCGGGCTGCGGTCACCTTCGTCGGAGTGGGGATAGATGAAGCCGTATGTCGGGTAGATGCTGCCCAGTCGACCGCTGCGATCATTGAGGCTGACGCGGACGGCGCTCCAGTCATTATTGGGAGAAACGTCAACGACACGGACATTGTGTGCAATGCCATTCGAGGCCCAGTGTGACTGGTCAATATAGATCGTGCGGCTGTCTTCAACCGAACGCACGACAGCGACGTGGCCGAGTGGCATGCGGCGGATAGCCCGAAAGTTCAGAACCGATCCGGCCTGCGGTGCAGACCCGCGCGCGTAAACGCCAGCAGCATTATACCACCAGTCCCGCGCATTGCCGTGTAGTTCGACCTCGGAGGCCGTTTTGGCATAGGCGACGCACTGGATGACGTGAGCATAGGAATGGTGGTGACTGATGGAACGGTGGGCGTGGAAAACAGCCCGTCCATGATGACCCGAACTGTGACGGGCCTGAGCCTGTCCTGAAAAGAACGCGACAGCGGAGAGCGCCAGAGCGGAGAGAAAGGTTTTCCGGCAACTTTTATGCTTCACGATCTTTAGGATCCTGATTGGTTGTGTGTTGTTCGGGTTACAGGGAGGTAACAACCTTCCTGCAACCCTGACAAGAGCAGAATGCAGACCTGTGTGTTAAATTTTCATTTCCATGGAAAATCTTTTTGACACCACATCGTGCTGCATTCTCGCCACAATCGTTCGGGTCAGATCACTTCGTTGTTGTGAGCATGATCTCGACAAGAATTTTCGGGTCGGCCATCACCGCCTGAACACAAGCACGGGCGGGTGCTGCGTTTTCCGGAAGCCAGGCCGACCAGATCGTGTTGAGCGCAGCGCGATCGGCGATATCCTTCACCCAGATCTGGGCCTGAAGAATGCGCGTGTTGTCGGTGCCATGTTCCTCAAGAATCTGGTCGAGCTGGGCGAGCACGCTGCGGGTCTGTTCTTCAATGCCCTGAGAAAGATCCGCGGCCACAACGCCCTGAGTGAAGATGAATCCGTGATATTCGACAGCCTTGGACAGGATGGCGTTGGGTTCCGTGCGGATGATGCGGCTCATGATGACACCTTGGTCTGGAGAGGAAAGGGCAAGAGTGACCTTCCTGTGAAAACGGGTCAATGATCTGCGCGCGGCAATCCCCTGATTGACTTGTCGTGCGGAGGCGGAGCCTGTATCGCCACATCAGAACGGATCGTCTGGGAGGAGGAGTGATGACTCCTTTGTATGCGAAGCGGGTGCCGGTTACGCCCTTGCGGCAGAACTGCACCATTCTCTCGAACGACGCGGGCCGCGCTGTCGTGGTGGATCCAGGCGGGGATGTTGATGATATCCTTCAGGAACTGGGCGACCTGTCTGTCGAGGCCATTCTCCTGACGCATGGTCATCTGGATCATGCCGGTGGGGCCCCTCCCCTGAAAAAAGCTCTTGAAAAACGGCAGAATCAGAGTGTTCCGGTTATAGGGCCGGATCGGCGGGACGAATTCCTTTTGCAGAGTATTACGAAACAGGCTGCGGCTTTCGGGATCACCGGCATGGAAAATGTGGTTCCTGATCGCTTCGTTGAAGGCGGTGAGGTTCTGCATTTTCTGGGACAGGACCTGCATGTGGCGCATGTTCCGGGTCATACTCCGGGGCATGTCGTTTTCGTGGATCACGGTAACCGACGGGTGCTGGCAGGGGATACGCTGTTTCGTGGAACGGTTGGTCGTACGGACTTTGCCTATGGAGATTCACGCGCCCTTATCGATGGCATCCGGACCCATCTTCTGAATTTGCCAGATGATACCGTGGTTCTGTGTGGACATGGAATGCCGACGACCATCGGCGAAGAGCGTCGCACCAATCCGTTCCTGATTTCCTGAACCTGAAAGTCATATCCTCATGCGAATTTTAAGTTTTGTGCTGCTGGCGGCTGTTGGAATGAGTGCTGGCGTTGCCAGAGCGGAAGATCCGATCACGCAGGCGCAGGCGCGTTTGCCAACGGATAGCCTGACGATCACGACACGTGATGGGCAGAAGCATGTGTTCACGGTGGAACTGGCCAAGACGTATCGTCAGCAGGAAGTCGGAGAAATGTTCCGTAAGCATCTGCCTGAGAACGAGGGCATGCTGTTCATGTGGCCAGCGCCGCAGGTGTCAGACATGTGGATGCGCAATACGCTTGTGCCTCTGGACATTGTTTTCATTGATTCCACAAATCATATTCATGCCATCGCGGAAAATGCTGTTCCCCTGAGCGAAGCTATCCTGCGGAGCGATGGTGTAGTTGCTAATACGCTCGAGCTCGCGGGGGGTGTGACGGAGAAGCTGGGGATCCGTGTGGGGGATGTTGTTACCAGTTCTGCCCTGAAGCACTGATGGGCCTGTGAAGATTCTGGTTACCGGAGTTGCCGGATTTATCGGGTTTCATGTTGCCGAAGCCCTTCTGAAGCAGGGGATGGATGTCGTTGGGATTGATGTTCTCAACGACTATTATGATCCTTCCCTGAAAATGGCGCGGTTAGGCCAGCTGGAGCCTCATCCCAAGTTCAGCTTTCTGAAAGTGGATGTGGCCAATGCCCAGGCCATGCAGGATGTCATCGGGCTACATTCCGATCTGGTGGGCGTGATCCATCTCGCCGCTCAGGCTGGTGTCCGGTATTCTCTGGTGGATCCCTATTCTTATGTGACGTCGAATGTGATGGGGCAGGTTTCGCTTCTGGAAGCGTGCCGAAGTCTGAAAAAACTGACGCATGTTGTGTATGCGTCTTCGTCCTCGGTCTATGGGCGCAATCAGGAAACCCCTTTTCGGGAAACGGATCGGGTCGAACAGCCGAGTTCTCTGTATGCGGTCACCAAGCGTGCCGCCGAACTGACGTCGGAATCCTATTCATATCTGTATGGTATCCCGCAGACGGGGTTGAGGTTTTTCACGGTCTATGGTCCGTGGGGACGGCCTGACATGGCTTATTACGGGTTTGCAAAAGCGATTTCAGAAGATCGGCCCGTCACCCTTTATGAAGGGAAGGATCTTTCACGCGATTTCACCTATATCGATGACATTGTCAGAGGTGTGGTGAAGGTTTTTGCCAAGCCGCCAGAAGCAGGAAAGGCGCGCCTGCTTAATCTTGGGGGTGACAGGCCTGAAAAAGTTACCCGCATGATCGCATTGCTTGAACGGGATTTGGGGAAGAGGGCTCTTGTTGAACGGCACCCCCGTCCTGTGGCGGATATGGAATCGACATGGGCTTCTTTGGAAAAAGTGAGAGAATTGTGCGGGTGGAAGCCTGAAGTCTCCTTTGAGGACGGCATGAGGGAATTCGCCGTTTGGTTCAAAAAGTTCCACGGAATCTGATTTTTTCACAAAAATGCAATTTTCCTGTTGACCCCTCCCGGTAGCCCCCGTATAAGCCCGTTCACCGACGCAGCGGGGCTCATTTCTAGGGCTTCTGGGGCGACGGGGATGACGGTCTTTGAAAATTGAATATGGAATTGGAAGGGATATG